>NZ_JAUFQT010000001.1:1780000-2080000 GCF_030409905.1 Echinicola jeungdonensis | reverse complement strand
TTTGATTGGTTCAGGTCCCGGATGGTAGGAGGCCGCACCAATCATTGGGGAAGAATCTCCCTACGGTTTGGCCCCCATGATTTTAAACGAAAAGACATCGATGGGCTGGGGGACAATTGGCCCATAGGTTATAATGACCTAAAACCTTATTATGACAAGGTAGATCAACTCATAGGGGTATTTGGATCCAAGGAGGGAATATTTAATGAACCGGATGGATTTTTTCTTCCCCCTCCAAAACCAAGACTCCATGAATTATTTATCAAAAAAGGAGCTGACAAGGTCAATATTCCTGTGATCCCTTCGCGGCTTTCCATATTGACCCGGCCCATTAGCAATGATAGAGGAGTCTGCTTTTTTTGCAGACAGTGTAACCGGGGCTGCCAGGCTTATGCAGATTTTTCATCTGGAACCTGCCTGGTCAAGCCTGCCATGAAAAAAGGCAAGGTGGACCTTTTCACTTATGCTATGGTCAGGAAGGTCACCACCAATGAACGGGGCCTCGCCACAGGAGTATCCTATATCAGCAAAGTGGATATGAAGGAATACAAACTCCGCTCAAGAGTAGTAGTTTTGGGAGCCTCTGCCTGTGAATCGGCCAGGATTATGCTTAACTCCAAATCCAAAACCCACCCCAATGGCTTAGGAAATGGCAGTGGAGTGGTTGGAAGATATTTGCATGATAGCACAGGAGCAGACAGAATGGCCATTTTACCGGACCTGTTTGACCGGGAAAAATACAATGAAGATGGTGTGGGAGGAATGCATGTCTATACCCCCTGGTGGCTGGACAATAAAAAATTGGACTTTGCCCGTGGGTATCATATTGAATATTGGGGAGGAATGGGGATGCCGGGTTATGGTTTTGGTTTTGGGATGGACACAGTACGGCAATATATAAAGGATGAGTTTGGAAACCCTAGTCCTAATGGGGGATATGGCAAAGGGCTGAAAAAGGATATCAGAAGGTATTTTGGCACCTTGGTGGGTATGTCAGGCCGTGGAGAATGCATCCCGCGATACGAAAATTATTGCGAAATTGACACCAACACAGTCGATAAATATGGGATTCCGGTTCTAAAGTTCAATTATTCCTGGTCGGATCAGGAAATATTACAGGCCAAGCACATGCAGGAAACTTTTGAGGAAATCCTCACCAATTCTGGTGCTATTTTGTTAGGTCAAAAAGCAGGGCCAGAAAGTCAATATGGCCTTCATGCTCCCGGAAGAATCATCCACGAAGTAGGGACCACACGCATGGGAAAAGATCCTGGCACCTCAGTACTCAACAGCCATTGCCAAGCCCACGAGTGCAACAATCTTTTCGTAGTGGATGGAGGGCCATTTGTTTCCCAAGCTGACAAAAATCCCACCTGGACCATTTTGGCACTGGCCTGGAGAACTTCCGACCATATTATCAGTGAAATAAAAAAGAAAAACATTTAATCTTACACGCTATGAACAGGAGAGAAAACTTAAAATTATTGTTCACCGGTTCGTTGGCTTCGGGCTTTTTATTTGCCCCTGGTTGTGGACCTGAAGCCCCAAAAGAAAAAATCCACACCCCAAAAATCGATGAGAATACCCGCTGGGGAAGAACACCTGAGGAACTGGCCAGAAATGCGGCCTTAAAATCGGAAACTTTTTTCACTCCCGAAGAGCGGAAGAAACTGGATTACCTGGTTGATGTAATCATTCCAAAAGATGAGGTTTCTGGAAGTGCTACTGAGGCCGGGGTAACGGAATTTATTGAATTTATGGTCAAGGATATTTCCGATTACCAAACCCCCATGAGAGGTGGGTTGATGTGGCTGGATGCTGAATCTGTGGACCGGTTTGGAAAACCATTTATGGAGGCCGATGAAAAAGAGAAGTTGCAAATCATCGATGAAATAGCCTTCCCTGATAAAGCCCCCTCCAGCATGGAAGGAGGAGTCCGCTTTTTCAATACTTTGAGAAACCTCACGGCCACCGGTTTTTTCACTTCCCAAATGGGCTTTGAGGATTTGGGATACCAGGGCAACCGCCCCAATGTTTGGAACGGAGTTCCTAATCATATTCTTTCCAAACACGGCTTTCAGTATGAAAAAAAATACCTCCCCATTTATCTGGACCCTGAAAAAAGAGGCCTAATTGCCCAATGGGATGAGGACGGAAATTTAATTGGTTAGTTGGTTCAAGTCTCCTGACCTGAACCCTTTCCATAGAAACCTCCAAGCTTCATCCGCCAATTCAATTCCCCCTACCTGGAAATTCTTCCTAGAAGCCTCCGGACTTCTTTTTTTCAATTAAAAAAAATCAATTCTTAAACCTCATCCCAACTAATTATCCCATTTTTACAAATTCCCTCCCTATCTCCCTCCTTTGAAGGGACTTTTTAAGTATATTATATTTCTTTATAACCACAACCCAAAATTACCATGAACCATCAAAAGAATAGTTCCTCCCGGCGGGCTTTTTTAAAAAATGCCGGAATCCTTACCACAAGTTCAATTTTCCTCTCTCCTATTGCCCAGGCACTTTCCTTAAGGGAAGATCCCACCAAAAAACTAAGGATTGCACTGGTGGGCACTGGCATCCGGGGTACCAGCATGTTTGGAAAAAGCCTGATGGAAGAATATCCCAATGATATTGAATTTGTCGGATTGTCGGATATCAATGAAGGCCGCCTGGCCTATGGGAAATCCTATATCGGTGCCGATTGTCCGACTTTTGTGAACTTTGACCAGATGATGAAGGAGGTCAAGCCTGACACCCTGATCGTCACCACGGTTGACAGCACCCACCATGAATTTATCATCAAAGGGCTGGAATATGGTGCCCATGTAATCACGGAAAAACCCATGACTACGGATGAAGTGAAATGTCAGGCCATTCTGGATGCAGAAAGAAAAACAGGCAAAAAAGTGATTGTCACCTTCAATTACCGCTACAGCCCTCACCGCCAAAAAATTTATGAGCTGATACATTCCGGGGAAATCGGGACGGTGACTTCAGTGGATTTCCACTGGTACCTGGACACCAACCATGGCGCTTCCTATTTTAGAAGATGGCATGGTTACCGGGATAAGGGAGGCACCTTGCTGGTCCATAAGTCCACCCACCATTTTGACCTTTTGAATTGGTGGCTAGATTCGGACCCTGAGGAGGTTTTTGCCTATGGGAAACTAGAGTTTTACGGAAAAAATGGCCCATTTAGACATAGCAATTGCAGGCCCTGCCCTCATAAAGGAAAATGTGATTTTTATTGGGACATTACCCAAAGCGAGCGATTGATGGATTTATATGTGGACAATGAAGAATACGACGGCTACTTAAGGGATGGCTGTGTTTACAGGGAAGATATCGACATTTATGATAAAATGGCCGTGCAGATCAAGTATATGAATGATGTACAGGTCAGCTATTCACTCACAACTTATTCTCCATATGAAGGTTACCGCATTGCCTTTAATGGCACCGAAGGCAGGCTGGAAGCCTGGATCAAGGAAAGACAACCCTGGGAAGAGCCAAAACAGGATGAACTCCGCTTAACCAAAAATTTTGATGGAACACAGGTTATCACCATTCCCCATCAGGAAGGAGGCCATGGGGGAGGTGATACCCGGCTTAAAGACAAACTCTTCAAAGATCCCAATATGCCGGATCCCTGGCATCAATCTGCAGGTACAAGGGATGGGGCCATGTCCATATTGATTGGCATTGCTGCCAGAAAAAGCATAGAAATGCAAAAACCGATAAAGGTGGCAGATCTGGTGGATATTGAGCTTCAGGCTAAAAGACCAAAGTCATAGGAATTTTTTGGTTTGGATAAAATTGGTCAAGGTCTGGGGACTTTGACCATTTCTTTTTGAGATCCCAAGGATTCAGTAAACCTGAAAGATTTTGAATTATTTGGACATTCAGACCTTAATCTCATGGGTGAAACTTTCCTGTTTTTCATTAATAATTAAGATTTGGCACTTTTTCCTTAATGAAAAAGTACCCAAAAAATCAAGACCTGTGAAGCATCTTGCAAATTGGGTCACTTTCGTTTTCGATTACATTTTAGTTTAACCCAATTTGATTTTTGGCCGGTTGCTGCAGGCTAAAAGACCCAAAATATAGAAATGTTTATTTTCAAATAAAAAAGGTCCAAGTCTCCCGACTTGGACCAAATACCTTTAAAAATTAAAGCTTTTCAACCTTAGATGCCTACCCTCTTCTTTTCGCCTTGCTCAAGGACCAAAGCAGCTCCATAGGCAGAGCCCAATGGAAAATCAGAGAACACCCATTCAAAGTCAGGCAGATAAAAATGCAAAAGGTCCATAAATATTTCATTATGCACAAATCCACCATCCACAAAAATCTTCTTGATATTGGAATTTCCTTTGGCAAGTTTCACAGATTCCACCTGCAATAAGGTTAATCCCCATATCAAATGGTGATAAGCTTCATCATAGTTTTCAAATTCCTCAGGTTTCCATTCATTACCTTTAAATAGGTCTTCAACCATTGGAATAGGAGCGATATGCTCGGGATAGAAAGTACTCTTAATGCTTCCTGACTTTATCTTTTCCAAGATTTCAGGATTGGCTTTTATGCTTTTGTAATATTGGTCGGGTTTATTAAAGATTTTATTGATCCGGGCCTTTTGGTAATTTAACTCATAACCCAAGAAAAAACGAGATGCCTTTACTGGATTACCTTCAATGCTCAGGAAGTTCAGGCAGTCATTACGTAGTTCATCCAAAGTTAGGTTTTCCTCTGTAAAGGGGTTCAAAGCAATGCTCCAGGTACCCGTGGAAATCAGCAAAAATGGTTCATTCACCCTTACCAAATAGGAGGCCAAAGCAGAGGAGCTGTCATGGATGCCTACGCCAATATTGACCTCACGGTCACAAAGTTGGCTTTTAAAAATCTGGGTGGTGGGGACAATTTCCGGCAATATTTTGTCGATGCCCTCGTCCTTCACCCACTGATGGTAATCCTTTTTGGCAAAGTCCCATAGACGGGTATGACAGCCAATGGAAGTGGGTTCACTCACTGCTTTTCCGGTAAACAGGTAACTCAAATACTGGGGGAAATGCAGGGAATGTTTAATTTTTTTGAATACCTCTGGCTTGGCCTTTTTCAACCAATACAGTTGCAAGCCTGAATTGAGCATGCCCAAAGAGGGGGAGGCTGTTTCCAGGTTATTGGTTTCTTCAGGGTATTTCCGATAAAATTCCTCAATGATTTCCTGAGGAATTTCTTTCAAGTAATTGTAAAGTGGAGTTAATGGTTTCCCATCCTCTCCCAGGTGTACAAAAGAAGCCCCATAGGTGGAGAAATTCACTCCCAACAGCTTGTAATCCGGAGATTGGCAGATGCTGTCAATGGTGCTTTTGATCCAAGTGGCCAAAACCTCCAAATTATCGCACTCAAATCCATCTTCATCTTGAGTCAATGGGATTTTGTTGTATTCCTGCTTGATTTCATTCATATTTTCATCAAACAAGAAGAATTTCTTATTGGTCTTTCCTATGTCAAATATGGCTATTACCGGTAATGGCATCATGGGTCTTTTTTTAAACCTGCTCCATTGGAGGGAGAAGAGCAAATATCCAGTTTCATTCTCAATCTTCCCCTCAACACATTGGGAATGAAGCTGGAAAAATTTGATTGATTTGATTAAGGTAGGGATCCTTACTTTGGTTCAGCAAGGATCCCTAAAGAGGAAATTTTATGATTTGGCCAAAATGGCCTTATAGTTGAAATTACAGACCGGTAGAAACGGTTTTTTCCCCTCTGGCTGCAATCAACTCTTTTCTTACATTCAATGCTCTGAAAGCGGCAACAGGATCCAAAGCACCCTCGGCCTGAAGTCTTGCTTCTGCCAAAAGTGGTCTTACATCTGTCCTGTATGCTCCTTGAAGAATTTCCTGGGCCAAAGTAGGATCATTATTTTCCCTTGCTTCTTCCAAGGCTTTCCTGTCCACCAATAAAGCCTGGGCATAAGCCACCCTAATGGCTTCCAAAGATTGCAACAAGTCCTCCAATGGATCTTTCAGGTTATGGCTGGCATCAATCATCCAGGCTGGATAAGGATTGTTAGAAGAAGGATCTTCCATACCATCTACCAGCTCATTGAAGATCAGGAACAACTGGTAAGGCTTCAAAGAACCTACGGTCACATCATCATCCCCATATTTGGAATCATTGAAGTGGAAACCACCCAACTTGCCCACCATCATCAAAGTAGCTACAATCTGCTCGATATTGGTGTTTGGCAGGTGGTGGCCAAGGTCAACAAGGCTATAAGCCCTATCCCCCAATTTATCAGCCAACATATGGGAAGAACCCCAATCCTGGATTACTGTGGAATAGAAATTAGGCTCATAGGGCTTGTATTCCACAAACATTTTCCAGTCGGAAGGCATGCCCGCATAAATCTGCTGAAGGGAATCCAAAGTTCGTTGGAAAGCTTTCTTGAAGTTCAACTGTCCAGGGAAAGAAGAACCATCTGCCAGCCAAACGGTCAAAGATTTAGATCCCAATGCATCCCCATATTTGATCACTTCCAGGTTGTGGTCGATGGCCTGTTGTCTAACGGCTTTATCCACATGGCAAAGTGAACCAAACTTGTAGGATAGTTCCTGATCAGGCTGATCCTGGAAAGTATTGGAGTTTACTGCATCAAAAAGCAGGTTATGAGAAGCTGCCAAGCTTTTGATCGCCTCCACATCTTCAGGAATGTCCCATGGAATATGAAGGGAAATCGCTCCGGCAGACTGGCTCAATTGGTGAAGCAAGCCAACATCTCCGATTTTTTCTTCAAGGGAACGAGGTTCGCCCCCACCTGAAAATCTACCAAACCGTGTACCTCCGGTACCCAAAGCCCAACTTGGGATGGCCACCTGGAATTCTTTCAGTTTTTCAACGGCACGGTTTACATCAATATTTTTCTTATTAAGTACTTTGCTTAAATGGTCAAAGCTCTCCCGGTGGTCCGGAAGAGCCTGATCATTAAGCTGCTTTATTTTCTGATTATCTATTCGCATAATTATCTTACAAAGGCAGCAGCCACACCACCATCAACATTTAGAATATTTCCAGTGCACTTGCTCAAGTGTCCGCCAACAAAGGCAAACACACCATTGGCGATATCATCCACTCCGATGATTTCATTCAAGATGGTTCTCTTCGCATAGAAAGCTGGCAATTCTTCCACAGTGATTCCGTAAGCCTTGGCTCTTCCTTTTGCCCATTCACCTTCCCAGATCTTACTTCCTTCGATCACGGCATCAGGGTTCACCACGTTAACACGGATTTTGTCTTTACCCAACTCAGCAGCCAACAAACGGCTCATATGAACTTGGGCAGCTTTGGCAGTACCATATCCTACGTTGTTAGGTCCGGATACCAAGGCATTTTTACTTGCAATATTGATGATGTCACCACCAAGGTTCTGCTCTCTCAATACTTCAACACCTGCTTTGGACATTGCGAACTGACCTTTTACCAGGATATCTTGGAGCAAATCCCAGTCTTTTTCTGAAGTCTGCTCGATAGGTTTAGAGATAGCAAGACCAGCACAGTTTACAAGGATATCTACACCACCAAATTTCAGGGCAGCAGCTTTGTAGGCTTTTACGATATCATCACCTTTGGTCACGTCCATCAAAACGCCGCCACCAACATCTTTGCTGTAAGTACCTACCGCTTCATCCAATCTCTCTTGGTTGATGTCAGTGATAAATACACAAGCACCTTCGCTGGCCAACTTATCAGCAATAGCTTTACCGATACCGCCGGCTCCACCTGTTACCAAAGCCACTTTTCTTGACAAAGGCTGCTCTTTAGGCATTCTCTGCAATTTGGCTTCTTCTAGCAGCCAGTACTCAATATCAAATGCTTCTTGCAAAGGAAGAGAAACGTATTCTGAAACCGCTTCAGCACCTCTCATTACATTGATCGCGTTGATATAGAATTCGCTGGCTACACGAGCAGTTTGTTTGTTTTTGGCATAAGAGAACATACCAACACCTGGCCAAAGGATGATCACAGGATTAGGATCCCTCATGGCCGGGCTATTATCTCTTTTGTGCTCTTCGTAATATTTGGTGTAATAAGCTCTGTAATCTTCAAAAGCCTTGTCCAACTTGGCTTTGATTTCTTCCTTGTTGCTCAAGTCAACATCAGCAGGGAAATCCAATACCAATGGACGGATTTTAGTTCTCAGGAAGTGGTCAGGGCAGCTTGTACCAAGAGGAGCCAGTTTGTCAAGGTCATTGCTGTTGGCAAATTCCAATACACGCTCATTATCGGTGAAGTGACCTACCATTCTGTTATAGCCTGAAGCCAAACCTCTCAATACTGGAGCCAATTGGGAAGCTTGGTCTTTTCTCTTTTCAGGATCAAGAGAGGTTATTTTTTGTCCTCCAAATACAGGACGATTTTTGCCATAATTCTGCTCCAAGTATTCAGAAGCTTTATCAATTACTTCCAAACTGTTGATGTAGCACTCATAGGCAGTATCACCCCAAGTGAATAGTCCATGGCCACCCAACATAATACCGCGGATACCTGGATTTTCTTTCAATGCTTTTTCCAGTTGAAGGGCCAGGTCAAATCCTGGTCTTTGCCAAGGTACCCAAGCAATTTGTCCTTCAAATAGTTCTTTGGTGATTTTTTCTCCATCCTTAGAAGCTGCAATGGCAATGGCAGCATCTGGGTGAAGGTGGTCGATGTGCTTAAATGGCAAAAAGGCATGCAAAGGTGTATCGATAGAAGGCGCCTTGGAGTCAAGATCATAGATGCAATGATTGAACAATCCCACCATCTCATCTTCAAATTCCAAGCCTCTGTATACATTCTTCAAAGAATGCAGTTTTTCTACATACAAACCTGCAAGCCCACTACGAGTCAAAGTACCAATATCACCACCGGATCCCTTTACCCACATTACTTCGGTTTCTTTTTTGGTCAAAGGATCCACCTCAGTGGTTTTGCAGCTGGTATTACCCCCACCATAGTTGGTGATCCTAAGGTCAGCACCAAGGATGTTGGACCTGTATATCAACAGGGCTACTTCATCACCCTCCAGTTCTTTAGCTTTGTCCTCATCCCAGAGGTAATTCACATGCTTAAATGTACGTTCTAATGTGCTCATTATTTATTAACTTTTAGATTTTTGGCTTGGTCTATCTATTTAGCGAATTTACCCTATAACCCTTGAAATACTGTCCTGTTGTGTGCTGATGAAACCGTTGATATAGATTATTTGCCTATTAATATAATCGAATGGTTAAAATTTGATATTAAAAGATTTACGCTCATTAGGAGCCTTGTCAGTTGCTGCCCACAACACCTGGTTTCCTGCATCATAAGCATAACCAGGCTTTCCAATTTCAACCTCTTTTTTATCAATGAAAGCTAAATCCTTCCCATCTACATTAAGGCTTGCAGGGGCTTTATCTATATGGACCTTGATGATATAGTTGCGAGTGCCTGGGTCAAACTCCCCTTTAGCAGCTTCGACTGTTACTTTCATAGAACCATCAATCATTTTTTCAGAAGTAATTGAAGTGATGGCGTATTTCCCTTTCATATAATCTTCTGAAACCCCATCATCTTCAAACAATTCGAATGAACCTTTTTCCCCGGGGAAAATATCCAAAGTGATATCCCCATAAGGCTCTTTTTCATCATACATCACTTCTGGTTGCATAGGAATGATAGCTCCTTTCTTCACAAAAACCGGCAGCTTCTCCAACGGGGTGACAATATTGTAATAATCCTCACCTTCATATTTTTCACCGCTCCAGTAGTCATACCAAGTCCCTTCAGGAAGATAAACAATCCTTGTTTTGGCTTCTTTGGTGATTACCGGGCATACGATCATTTGATTGCCAAAGTAGTATTGGTCATCCACGTTATAGGTATTGTAATCGTCCTGATGCTCCAATACCAAGGCTCTCATGATGGGAAGTCCTGTATTATATTGCTTAAAGGCTGTGCTGTAGATATAGGGGATCAAACGATAACGAAGCTTATCATATTTGGTGAAAATTTGTTCCGCTTCTTCACCATAATTCCAAGGCTCCTTATAACCGGGGTGATCCATACCAAATACATGGGCAACAGGGCTGAACATGCCAAACTGCACCCAACGGGCATACAGCTCAGGGTCTGCCAAGTGCTCAAATCCCCCCATATTGTGGGACCAGTATCCAACTCCGGAAAGACCAATATTGATACCAGCTTTGATCACGGGGCCATAATATTGCCATTCACTAGGCCAGTCACCTGCCCAGATAAATGGGTAACGTTGGATGCCGGCGTAACCTTCACGGGTATGGTTCATCCCTCTCATGCCATTGTACTCCTTGAATTTCTCATATGGAGCCTTTGCATAAGCTACGGGGAATATATTGTGCAACCTTCTTGCCTCCTTGGAAGTTGGACCGGTTTTATCACTTTCATTGGCTTTTCGGCCAAATGCACTTCCCTCATCGGTTTTAAGGAACATGGCGCCCATTTCTGCAATCCGCATCACACCTTTTTCCCACCACCAATCAACAGCTTCCTGGTCAAATACATTTACAAATTCCCCCGGATTGTTCTCTTCTGGATATACATGTCCTTTTTCCCTAGCCTGATCCAACAGGTCCAGGTAATTTCCATTATCAAACCTTGGGCGCACATGCAGCCCAACAGCATTTAGGTTCATGGCATAAAGGCTGTCAAACATGCTTTCCGGATTCTTAAAAGTTTCTCTCCACTCAAAAGTAGTGGCTCCACTGCCACCTTCCTTACCGAACATTCTCCAGGTAGAATCTAAATGGAGGACATCCAATGGGATTCCTTTTTCCCTATACTTTCTGGCAAGTTTTACTACGTAATGGGTTGAAGTCATTTCTTCATGCCCCCAGGTTCCCCCACTGTAAGTTCCCACATGGAGACCATGGGCAAATCTTGGCAATAATGGAGACCTTCCGGTCAAGCCGGTGTAATGATACAATAGCTTGGGAAAATCTGGCCCATACATAAAGAAGTAATCCAACTCTCCGTTTTCCGCTTCAAATTGCATTTCATCCTTTTTATCTGCTCCCAAATCCCAATGGGTAGGGAAAGAATTATGGAAAAAGATACCATAACCCCTCGTACTCATAAAAAATGGAACAGGGCAATAATTGGCTTCCAAAACATTATAAGCTCCAATGATATGGGGTCTACCCAATCCACGCCCTACATTAAGGTCCAGCTTTTTGCCTCTTTGGTCCACAAAATCCATTCTTTCTCCAAATCCAAAAAAATGTTCATCTGCCATCAGGGTTTTCCTTGCACCCACCTTATCTCCATCCTGGTAAGCACCGCCTTCTTCCTTGTCTATTTTTTCCCCTGAAAGCAAATCCCCATTTTCATCATAAAAGGCAACCTTGAGGAATTCCTTATCAACTTTTACAATTAGCTTTCCGGTTTCAAAAACATACCCATCATCCTTTTCTTCAGATTTCACTTGAATCAGATCCCAGTTCTGTTTTTGGAGCATGTAGGAATAGCGGTCCTCAAATTCACCCTCCCAGATAGAACGGACCCGCACCACTTCTGGGGAGTAAAATTCCAATCTTAAGGTTTGATCACCAGAGGTCATCAAATAGGTGTTTTGTTTTTTGCTAAACCCTCTCCTACCATCTTGTGCCCATATGAGGGAAGTAGAGGTTAATAAAATCAAAAAAGCTGCGAAGATATGTTTAATATTCATGAGACTAATTATTGATTAAAAGGGTTAATAAAAGGTATTTTTATCAATCATTTTCATTGATTTCCGATCAATAATTTTGAAATATAGGTTTTAACTTTGAAAAGTCTGTACTTTACTTTCCTGTAGGGTGTATGCCACCTGATACAGTATGGTGCAGGATGAAAAGCCAGATGTTTGCCTTTATATTTAAGCTGCTGAAATAAATAACTATGCGCGTAGGACTATTTATACCTTGTTATGTAGACCAGTTTTATCCCAATGTGGCCAAAGCTACTTTGGAATTGCTGGAAAAATTTGGGATTGAAGTGGTTTACCCCTTATCCCAGACTTGCTGCGGCCAACCTATGGCCAACTCCGGTTATGAAAGATATGGGAAAGAATCCGTAGAATTATTTTTAAAAAATTTTAGGGAATTTGATTATATCGTAGCTCCATCTGGGAGCTGCACCCTTCATGTCAAAGAACATGTGCTCCCCAAAGAAGATGGCGCTCCCAAAATCTATGAACTTTGCGAATTTCTAACAGATGTTCTCAAGGTGGAAAACATTTCCGCCTCCTTTCCCCATAAAGTGGGCTTTCATTCCAGCTGTCATGGCTTGAGAGGATTGAGGTTAGGCAAATGCTCCGAGCGGATGGATCCGGAATTCAACAAACCGCTTTCCCTGCTCAGCAAGGTAAAAGATATTCAAATGGTTGAGCTTGACCGAAAAGATGAATGCTGCGGATTTGGAGGCACCTTTGCCATTGCGGAAGAAGCCGTTTCTGTAGCCATGGGCAAAGACAGGATAGCCGACCATAAAAGAAACGGAGTGGAAGTCATCACCGGTGCAGATATGTCTTGCCTGATGCATTTGGAAGGCCTTCTAAAAAGGGAAAAAAGCCCGATAAAAATAAAGCATATCGCAGAAGTTCTGATCGGAAGCCCAATCGAATAATCATCTTAAAAATGGAACAACAATAACATCCATTTGTATTAACTCCTGATGTTATTGATCCTAATACGATTATGAAAATACATCAACACGCCAAAGCTGCTGAAGAATTTATAAAAGATGATGCCAGAACTCATTGGCATGACGATACCCTTTGGCATGTTCGCCAAAACAGGGATAAATCTGCCCAGGGGATTCCGGAATGGGAAACCCTAAGAGATACCGCATCAGCCACCAAAGACTATGTGCTCTCCCATATTGATGAGCTTTTGGTGCAATTTGAAGAAAATGCCAAAGCCAATGGAGTGGAAGTCCTTTGGGCTAAGGATGCCGAGGAACATAACCAGCATGTCTATAATATTCTCAAGGAAAATGGTGTCAAAAACATTGTCAAAAGTAAATCCATCCTGACCGAGGAATGCGGGTTAAACCATTACCTTGAAGACAAAGGATATGATGTGGTTGACACGGACCTTGGGGAACGGATCATCCAATTTGCCAAGCAGGCCCCAAGTCATATTGTCCTCCCTGCCATCCATCTGAAAAAGCAGGACATTGGAGAGATTTTCCATGACCATATTGGCACCAACAAAGGGGCTGAAGATCCCCAATACCTGACGGAAGCTGCCAGACAACACCTGAGAAAGAAATTTGTGCAGGCCAATGCGGCCATTACCGGTGTTAACTTTGGCATAGCGGAAACAGGTGGCTTTGTAGTCTGCACTAATGAGGGTAATGCCGACATGGGCACCCACTTGGCAGATATCCACATTGCTTGTATGGGGATAGAAAAACTGATTCCAAGGGCTGCCGACCTGGGTGTTTTCTTAAGGCTTCTGGCCAGAAGTGCCACAGGTCAAAGCATCACTAACTATTCTTCCCATTTCCACAAGCCGGCGCCAGGCAAAAAGATGTATATCATTCTTGTGGATAATGGCCGTACCAAACAGTTGGGAAGGGAGGATTTCAAAAACTCCCTGAAATGTATCCGCTGTGGGGCTTGTATGAACACTTGCCCAATTTACAGAAGAAGTGGCGGCTATAGTTATAATTCCACAGTACCTGGTCCAATTGGTTCTATTCTGTCTCCAGGCATTGACCTGAAAAAATACAGTACCCTTCCATTTGCCTCTACCCTATGTGGATCCTGTTCGGATGTTTGTCCGGTAAAAATCAATATTCACGAACAACTCTACAAATGGAGACAATTCATTACAGAAAATGGTGAAGCAGATGGTGGTAAAAAACTTGCCATGAAGCTGGCCGGTTATACTTTTGGGAAACCGGTATTGTATGACCTGATGGGTGGATTGGCCAGGAAGGCACTGAAATTCACTCCTGACAGTTTGGTGTACAGCAGCTTGAATGTTTGGGGCAAGCACAGGGATTTGCCAGATGTGCCCAAGGAAAGTTTCAAAGAATGGTACCAGAAAAACAGAAAAAAATGAGCAGTAAAGAAGCCATATTAGCCGCAGCCAAACAAAACAAACCTCAGGCCACCCCGCTTCCGGACCTTCTCCAATTTCCGGATGAACCCAATTTGGTGGAAAGATATGAAAAAGGGCTTTCCGGTAATGGAGGCAGTTTGGGAGAGGGTGATTCTATTGAGGATATCAATAAGTATATCCAGGAAAACTTTTCACAGGACCAATTAATAGCTTCTTTGGTAGAAGGGGTTGCAGGAAATGTAGATGTAAATAAAATCTCTGATCCCCATGACTTGGAACATGTGGAAGTGGCCATCCTTAAGGGGGAATTAGGAGTTTCGGAAAATGGCGCCTTATGGATGCCGGAAAAAAATGTGGTCCACAGGGTATTGCCGTTTATTGCCCAACATTTGATCATTGTACTGGAAAAAAGCAAACTCCTGACCAATATGCATCAAGCCTACGAAAAGGTTCAGGTAAACGATGATGGATATGGAGTATTTATCGCTGGGCCTTCTAAAACAGCAGATATCGAACAGTCCCTGGTTATCGGTGCCCATGGGCCAAGAAGCCTAAAAGTATTTTTAATTTGAAAAAAAGAAAATCAAGTTTTTCCTGGGTTCAACACCTTAGAAAGGCTTGATTTTACCTAACCAGATGGTTATAATTATATTAACCACATTGGGCACAGTAGGTCACAATAGAGTATGTGGGGCTTATTTATTAATTTTTGAGTTTTTAATGGATATTAAGAAGTTGTAACTTTTCAACCTTCAAATTTCCCGACTTTTAATCATCATTTAGGTCCAATATTTTTTCTATATCCTTCATCTCCCCAAATAGCACCAAAATATCATTATTTTCTATTACCGTTCTGGCGTTCACCACCCCAATTACCTTTTCCCTTTCCTGCAGAGCCCCAAAAATATTTGGTCGGTTCCTAACTTTTACTATGGTTAAGACATTGACATTATATTTATTTCTAATATCTGATTCTCCAATGGATTTGCCTACAAACTCCTTTGGGGATTTTACCTCAACAATATTGTAACCACCCGATATACTGAAACTATCAATTACCCCTTTCATTTCCAGCTTTTTGGCCAAGCGTTCAGCGGTTTCCTCTTCAGGATGAATAATCTCATTCACCCCAATGGCTTTGATCACTGTTTCATGAGTATGGGAGATGGCACGGCTTATCAGCCTTTTCACATTCAATTCTTTAAAAACAGCAGTGGCCATAATCGAAGCGCCAATATCCTCCCCTATGGCCACCAATACTACATCAGCTTCTTTTAATGGAAGATTTTTCGCTGAATGCAATTCCGTAGCATCCATACAGATGGTATGGGTGATTTTATCTTTTAAAGCCTCCACCCTGGACATGGTAGAGTCAATCCCAATAACCTCATGACCTTTATCGGTTAACCTGGCGGCCAGATAGCCCCCAAAATTCCCCATCCCTACAATAATAAATTTCATATACGTATTTTTTTTCAGACAAAACTCAGGTAATAAATACCGATTCCTCAGGGTATCGATAACTTAGGTTTTTCACTGCTCTGGAAAAGGCAATTAATATGGTTAAAGTACCCACTCTGCCAATAAACATGGTAAATATGAGAACAATCTTACTGAAAGTACCCAGCCCAGCAGTAATGCCAAGACTTAAGCCAACCGTGGAAAAGGCTGAAAACACTTCAAAAGCCACCTTTAGAATAGGTTTTTCCGGCTCAAATAATACCACTAAAAAGATGGCCAAACCTATTACCAAAAAGGAAAGGGCAATAACCGCAAAGGCTTTTCTTAAAGTAATATTGCTGATTTCCCTTTTGAAAAATTCAACCCTGTCTTTCCCCTTGGCCATACTAAATGCATTTAACATGGCCACCGCAAAAGTGCTGGTTTTCAACCCTCCGCCTGTCGATCCCGGGGAGGCCCCTACATACATTAATAATATCATTACTACGATTGTCGACATAGACAATGCCCCCATATCAACTGTATTAAAACCAGCTGTACGGGGTGTAACGGTGCCAAAAATGCTGGTCACTATTTTACCATATGGACTTAATCCATCCAAAGTATGGTTCTGTTCAGCAAACCAATAGACAACAAACCCAAAAACCAGGAACGCCAGCGTCGTGTACATAACAAGTCTTGTACCGATATTAACCACCCTGGGAACATGCCGGTAAGCCTCTCCCAAAAATACTTTTTTTACAAAACCAATGATTACATGCTTAAGGTATGAATAATAGCTAACGACCACAGGGAAACCAATTCCACCCAGCACAATTGAAATGGCTAAAATTAAGTGCAAATCAAAATTCCCCCTAAACCCTTCTTGATAAAGCCCATTGCTCAATGTACTAAACCCCGCATTGCAAAAGGCGGACACACCATGGAAAATTGAAAAGAAAACCTTGTCTTCCAGTTGGGAAAATCCAGCGTCATCCAAGGTAAAGAAAATCAAAACAATAGTCACCCCCTCCACCAAAAATGTAAAGGAAATGATCTTCATAAGGGTACTGAATATCTTACTAAAATTGTCCTCATTAATAAAATCCTTTAAGAACAATTGATTCTGAAGGCTAAAGCTGCTTCTGAAGAAAAAACCAAAGAAACTTGTAAAGGTCATCATACCCAAACCGCCTAATTGAAACAAAAATAGAATCACCAATTGTCCAAAAAGCGTAAAATCCTTCGCAGTATCCAATACTATCAATCCCGTTACGCAAACTGCACTGGTGGCCGTAAAAACTGCGTCTATCATACTTATTCGCCCATAATGGGCATTAGGCAACATCAGAAAAATCGTTCCCAACAGAATGAGCAGTAAAAAGCTTAATATAAAGAGCATGGAGGGATTGATCTTTAGTTGATTGACTTTTAGGCTCACCTTAGATACCTCCAGCACAAAAACTAACACCGTTAGCACGCTCACCAATATCCTATCTGTAATGGTTTGGGTAACCGGGGAAAACCAAGGTAAATTATACTCGCTAAAAATAAATCCAAGTGCAAAACTGATCAAAAGGATCACTACCAGTTCAGATAGGTACTTTTTGGTAAAAAGTTTGCTGGTTTTGGCCATAAAATACAAGCCAACATACCCACCCCAAATCACAGTCAATATCGCCTTTAGGACGATTAGTGAATTTCTTTGAGAAAGAATTGGTCTTTTGAAGCCTTCTTCATAAATCACCAGAACAAATCCAATGGCACTCAATACCAGGATCAGCCAGCCAATGATTTTTCGGATTTGTTTTTTACTGATTTGCATTTTATTTAGACAAATTGGGGGGTGAATTTAAAGGATACCAATTAAAAAATGGTTTTTTTCCAATTATAATCGGGTCCCGCAATATTTACAATGATAAGCATCTGCATCATGTCTTTCTGCATGGCAAGTAGGACAAACCCTTTTAGAAAACAATTCCTCTTCCCGTTTTCTACTGGCCACTGTAATTTCTGAAGTAACAATGCCGGTAGGCACAGCAATAATAGCATACCCCAAAAGCATGATCATAGAGGCCACCATCTTTCCAAGTGGGGTGATAGGGGATATATCGCCGTAGCCCACAGTCGTCAATGTTACAATGGCCCAATACATGGACATGGGTATGTTTGTAAATCCACTTTCCGGCCCCTCAATCAAAAACATAACGGTTCCCATCACCAATATTATGGTCACTACCGCACCCAAAAAGATCATGATTTTTAACCGGCTATTGTAAAGGGCCTGGGCCAAAATCTGGGATTCCCGAAGGTAACGCCCAAGCTTGAGCACCCGGAGCACCCTCAAAAAACGAAGTGCCCGGACCACTACCAATAATTGGGTATTCAAAATAAATATGCTTAAATAAGTAGGAAGAACAGCTAGCAAATCCACAATTCCAAAAAAACTGAAGACATAACCCAACTTTCTCCTGCTCAACCAAACCCTGAGTCCATATTCTATGGTAAACAAAGCTGTTACCACCCACTCCAAAACATAAAAAATCCTACCATAAGCTTGGTGCAGGTCTTTTACCGAATCCAAGATAGCTATCAGGACACTTCCTAGGATGGCAATGAGAAGAATAATATCAAATTTTTTTGATACCGGATCATCGGATTCAAATACAATATGGGCAAGCCTTTTTTTATCGAATCTCATCATTTGAAAAACTCCTCATCCTATTTTATTAATCATTGTGCTTTGCAATCACCCAAACCGCATGAATAATGCCTGGAAGGAAACCCAAAAGGGTAAGTAAAATATTGATCCAAAAAGATTTACCCAAACCAACAGTCATCAAAACCCCTAATGGTGGCAATATAACAGCTAGTATAATTCTAATTAAACTTGCCATATTTATTTTACTTTTCTCTTAGATTCTTGCACCTTATTATTCTCCTCCTGATTATTTTCCTCCTGTGCTATTTGGTCCACCTTATGTTTATCCAATAGCAATTGGTATGAATCTTTTTTTAAATGTTCCTGCCCAGGTACCCCTATCAAAAAACTAAAAGCTTGGGTAGCCTCACTCATTCCAAATAAAATCTTGATTACCGCTACCAATGGAATGGCTAGAACCAATCCGGCCAGCCCAAATAACATCCCGCCTAGCAAAAGGCTGATAATGGCAATCAGAGGATTTAAACTAACCTTCCCCCCTACAATATTGGGGGTAATAAAATTCCCCTCCAAGAACTGTACTACCTGGAACCAACCAATTACCCCCAGTGCATACCAATAACTGTCCATGGTAGCCAGGGCAAACAAGGCAGGAATGATAGAACCTATAGCTATGCCTATATAAGGGAGTAAAATTAAAATAGCGGCAAGGATGCCAAAAAACCAAGCATAATCCAGGCCCATTACCAATAGCCCTGCTGTATTCAGCACAGCCACAATGCCCATTACAATGATCAGTCCCAACAAATAACTTTGGACAACCTGATAAACTTTTTCCATCATGGCCACAATTTTTTTTGCTGGAACTGACTTATTGGCCTGAATCAAAAAATCCTTGAAAAAATCCCGGTAATACAAAAAGAAAAATATGTATAAGGGCACCAAAACCACATTGGCCAGGGTTCCACCGGCAGAACTGAATGCACTGGAAATATAAGTCCCCGCATTGGAAAGGGCATTGTGGACTTGTTCCCGGATCTGGGCTGTAATTTCGCCGGGCTCTAATCCAAACTTGGTTTCCAACCATTTTTGAATGCTATCATAAATATTCCCAAAACTATTGGCAATTTCCTGTCCATCCCTGCCGATAACTATGACCTGGTTAACGATATAATATATCAAGCCGGATAAAAATATACTGGCCAAAATGACTGAAAGTATGGAGGCTGCGGACCTGGGCAATCGCCATTTTTCCAGCAAATTACATAACGGATAAAGGGTAATGGCTATAATAATTGCAAATAACAATGGTACCAGAATCCCCCTTAGGATATAAGCCAGGGCGACCACTAAAAAAAGCACCACCAATCTGGAAGCGAAAATAAAACTGTCTGGAAAATCCTTGTTCATAAAATAATTTTAGTCAATAATGGGGCATCTACTATTACCCTTAATCGATATTTTCTCCTGGTTGTTTAAAAATCAAGCCCATTTTTTTGGCCCTTTCCTCCCATTTACTTCTGGCCAATTGTTGCATATCCCTGTCTTCATCACTTTCATCCTGGATTTCCAGCCCCAATAGGGTTTCCAATATATCTTCCATGGTCACAATTCCTGACATCCCACCATATTTGTCTACCACCAGGGCAATATGCTCCCTTTTATCCAGTAATAGCTCCAAAACAGATGGAATAGGATAATGTTCATAAACAATATTAATGTTTCTTTTTAATTCCTTAAGGTTCAACTGAAACTGGTCTTCAGCCAATTTTTGCAATACATCATATTTGAGCACATAACCTGTAATATTATCAATGCTTCCCTTATAAACCGGAAACCTGGAAAACCTCCTTAAATCTTTCCTGGCAAAAAACGCCTTTACAGTAGAATCCTCGTCCAAAGCTACCGTCACCGTCCTTGGGGTCATAACATTGACTACCAAAATTGATTTGAAACGGATTAAATTATGAATGATCTTGGACTCCCCCTCTTCAAATGCCCCTTCCTTGGCTGCAATATGGGTCAGGGCAGCCACATCTTCCCTGCTGGTGGTAGTTTGTTCTTCTTTGTTATTAAAGACCTGTGTAATCACTTCAGATACTTTCACCAAAGGGTAAAAACCATATATCATGGCCCTTAGCACTCCTCCAATGTATGGAGCTAGCTGTCTCCAAAAGTTGGCTCCAAGGGATTTGGGTATTATTTCAGAAAACACCAAAATAGCAATGGTCAAACCCGCAGAAATCCAACCAAAATACTGCTGTCCAAAAACCTCCACAGCCTGAGCGCCAACACCTGCAGCTCCCACAGTATGCGCAATGGTATTCAAAGAAAGAATAGCAGCCAAAGGCTGGTCAATATTTTCCTTTAAATATTTCAGGGACTTGGCATAGGTTTTTCCTTTTTCCACTTGAATGACTATGTAAGATGGGGTAATACTCAAAAGAGCTGCTTCAAGTGCAGAGCACAAAAAAGACACCCCAATTGCCAATAGCAGGTAAGTCACCAATAAAAGCATATAAAACGGTATCAGGTATGAGAATTAAATTAATAAAAATAAATGGTTATCCACAATTTTACTTTTAGGTCGATATTTTGCCCATCCCCGCAATTCCACTTTTCCAATGTCGAATTTTTGATAAAGGGGGGGGACAATCCTCAAAGTACCGAAAAATCAATTCACCTCCTCCCCAAAAAACAAAAACGCGGACAATTGCCCACGTTTTCTGATTAATAAAGGATTAAAGGTTTCTTATTTAGAAGGAATAAGAGAATTTAACACTGATCTTAGTTCCAGGATTTAATCTTGTGAAGGTCTTGTCCTCAGAGTTGTAAGATCTGAAAACTTCTTTTCTTTCCTGGCCCAGAATATTCGACACTTTGAATCCCGTTTGAATTCTTTCTTCTGGTCCAAAGAACTTGTTCAGGTTAAAATTCAAACTGTGGAAAGGCACAGTATAAGTATCTGTCCTGTTTCCAAATCCAATATAGGTCAAGGTTGGCCCTTGCAAATTATAGAATAATCCAGCTTCTAAACCCTTTTCAAATCCATTATAAGAAATTCCAGTGTTGACAATATAAGGGGCTTGACCAGCCATATCCCTGGTTGATTTTACATTTTCTCCTTCTCTAGCGGTTAGCTTTCTTGACATCAATTCTGATTCAGACATGTCAATTTTGGATTCAGCAAGGGTCACATTGGCATTGAAGAAGAAATTTTCTGCACTTGGAGATATAATGGACAAAGATTTTCTCAATTCCAATTCCATTCCTGCCACGGTCCCATCTCCCACATTTCTGGGTTGAAAGGAGCCCGGTGCAGAAAGATATTGAACCATCTCAATGGGGCTGTCAAACATTTTATAGTATGCACTGACCGAGATTATTTCTCCTCTTTTTTGGAACATTTCCCACCTTGCATCAAAGTTATTGATACGAGTTGAGGTCAGATTACCATCCCAAAGCTCTTGGCTACCTCCATCCGTGGACTCTTTAAATAAGCCTCCAATAAAAGTCCTGCCTGTGATAGGGTCCAGAATTTCGGCAAATGAAAGTTCTTTAAATGATGGTCTTGCAATGGTTTTGGAATAAGAAAATCTCAAATTTTGGTTTTCTGCTACTGAATAAATCAAGTTTACCGTTGGGAAGAAATCTACATCATCCAATACTTTATCATTGTCCATCACAATGGTTTGGTCCTGGTTGGTACCGGTATAGAACTGCTCATATTTTTCCATTCTCACTCCAAGAATAGTTTTCACCTTTTCAAATGGCTCAAACTCTCCATTGATATACAATCCCAGGTTGTTCACAACGGAATTGTATTCATTAGGATTGTTAGGAATAAAAGTAGGGTTATACCTTACCCCCATTCTGCTATTTTCAGAAAAAAGGTTTTCTTCATTGAAAATATCATTGGGATCACCGGTAAATTCTGCATTTCCTGTTGGAAATTGAAAACTCTGGATCAGGAAATCTCTTTCTTTGTAAGCATAGCTGGCGCCAAACTTCAGTTTAGCTGGAGATTCATTGACGGTAAGGTTTTTGGTGAAATCAAATTTACCCACCAGGTTATCCTCATTCAGATTTCTCCAGATTCTTTCAGGCAGCCCCACTTCAGTGGAGATGGTATTTCCGGGTTTTCTAAACCTGGAAAATCTTACATCCGGGTCATTAATTTTAGATTTTGTTGGGGAAACTTTCCATTCCAACTGCCAATCATTAGTAGCACCAAAGCTGTGGGTACCGTTCAAAAGCACATTGGTAAGGGACCTTTCACTGTATTCGATGTTGAATTGTTCAGCTTCGAATTCAGCCCCTAAGTTGGAGTTGATAAAGGCAAACTGACCCACTTTGGATTCACCATTTTGCAAATGCAGAAAGTTCAGTTTGATTTTGGAAAGGTCTGTTTTAAAAGCCAGTCCGGCCAATCCTCCTAACAAAACATTGTTTACACCATAATCGCCCTTTTGGTTTTCCAAGGGCACCATCTCATATTCATTCCCATTTTGGGGTTTAGCAAAAAGGTTAAATTCGGCGTCCTCATAAAATTGAGTCTCATTGCTATAGGTAAGGGCAACATTATAACCCAGATTATTATTCCCCAATGCCACCTGGTTTCCAAAAGAAAGACCTAAGCTCATATCCATCAGGTTGGATTGTCTATAACCACCCATTACTGGGTCAAAGCCCCTTAGAATCCTTTGATATTTTTGGCCTTGAGGGCTATTTGGATTCCCAACCACTTCAGCATATTGGGGAATATTTGCAGCTCCACTGGTAGGAATGTTTCTTTTTCCATTATCAAAGCCCAAAATATCTGTCGAGCTTCCATTTACCCTTAAATAATCACTATTAAAATGCATGGAAGGATTATAACCTCCACTTGCACTTACCCTGAAGGTTTTTTCTTCAGGAAAATCTTTGGTTTCGATGTCCACTACCCCCCCGGTAAAATCTGCGGGAAGATCACTGGTAAAAGATTTAGAAACGATGATGTTGTCCACCACATTGGTTGGGAAGATGTCCATCTGGATGGAGTTTCTATCCGGATCAAGTCCAGGGATATCCACACCATTCAAAATGGTTTTGGTATAGCGGTCTCCCAAGCCCCGGATGTATACATACTTCCCTCCTTCAATGGAAACTCCTGTAACTCTTTTGATGGCGGATGCAGCATCACTATCCCCAATTTTCTTAAATGAAGCGGCAGAGATTCCGTCCATCATATTGGGTGAGTTTCTTTTTACAGTCATCAGGGCAGCTTCAGTAGTCCTGATGGCCTTAGCGGAAATGACCACTGATTCTAATTCAGCAGTCTCTTCAGACATTTGGAGGTTATCCAGCAAGGTAACTTCTCCCGCTTTTACCTCTACATTGTTGATTTCTAATTTATTAAAGGAAATAAAGGAAGCTACTAAAGAATACACTCCTGGTTCCAATTTAATTTCAAAGGAACCATCTAAATCTGTAACTCCACCTGTTTGGGTTTCTTTTACCAAAATGGATACTCCCAATAGGGGATCACCAAGGTCTGCATCGTAAATTGTTCCACGGATAGTTCCCTTTTGGGCCATGGTCGATTCAGGTAAGAAAGCTAATACCATTAAGGTAATGGCTACAAGAAATTTATTCATTTTGTATTTTGTTTACAGCTAACGATTATTCAAGATTAAAAAGTGAAAAGGAAGGGGGGTAGCCCCCCTTTAGGTCAATTATTATCTGTGAAATTGATTATAACTTACCAGCTTCAGAGGTCCAGGACCATCCAGCAAAAACTTCTTTGTCAGCGCCTACAGTGTTTTCTCCAGCAGCAACCTCACTTGCAAATTCAAGGGATCCACCCAAGAAGAAATTGGCCAACACACCTCCCTCAGGAAGGGTTGCCTGCAAATCGTAGAAGCTAGCTTCTACAGTTGGCAGGATATCGAAAGTTTGTCCCGCAGTCAGGTTAGTGAAGTAAACAGCGGACATATCCACGTTGGTGTTTTCATCATTGTCAACAAGACCGGCCGCTTCTCCTGCGATAACTGTTCCGTTCTTCAAAGTGTAGTTTCCGTTTATATAAGAACCTTCAGGTCCATCCAACTCAAAGCACTTGTCCCCAGGAGATACAACAAAGAAATTGTCAAGGATACCATTCCAAGCTTGGTCAGCATCGATGGCATCATCACCGGCATTCCAAACTACAGCGTTGGTAACATTTACAGTTCCGCCAAACCATTCGATACCATCATCCTGGTTACCGATAATTTCTACGTTTTCAATTACTGTTCCGGAACCTACACAACCTAAAGTAAGGCCGTTGATTTCGTTACCTTCACCGATGTTTGCACCTCCATGACGGATCGATACATATTTCAATACACCAGAGTTGTCTTCATCATCTTCTCCACCGTAAAGGCCGTTAGGATCAGAAGCAGGAATACCTTCGATCTGAACTTCAGTAACATTACCACCAAAAGAACCGTGAGCTTTACCTAAGATCAAAAGTCCACCCCATAGGCCGTTGATGGAAGGCTCAAGATTAGGGCTGGCGATTTGTCCCGGCTCGATCTCATCAGCTACAGAAGTAAAGATGATGGGAGATTCAGGCTCACCTTCAGCCATGATAGTTGCCCCTCTTGCAATCACAAGAGCGGTAGCATTAGACCCAGAACCTGCAGCACCTTTCACTACAACTCCTGGCTCAATAGAAAGGGTATTTCCTTCAGTTACCGAAATTCTACCTTTCAAAAGGTAAGTCTTGCCAGTTTCCCAAGTCATATCTGATTCGATATTGTTTGTAATTTCGATAGTGTCAGGACCTTCACCTATTGTCAAAGTTGTGGTAGCATTAACAGAAGCATTTCCTGATTCGTCATATACCACGTAAACCATAGTGTGCTGAGATCCTTCTTCAGCATCTTCCGGCACCATAAAAGTGTGAGTAATATTCGCGGATTCTTCACCGGCAGTTACGTTAAGGTCAGTTTCTTCTCCACCGTTAATAGAAACGGTAACTCTGGATACTCCAGCTGGAGCAGAAACCAAAACTGCTATGTCCACTTCCTCACCAGGAAGTCCAGATGCAGTTGCCTGTGATTGTACGGTAGGATTTCCAAAAGAAGGGGTTTCTTCTTCTGTACAACTTGTGAAAGCGATCACCGTGCTAAGCAATAAAAAGAATAGTAAATTGACTTTTTTCATAATCGTTATAATTGATTTAGTTCATTTGTTGCTCATTGGCATCACAAATGTGGATCAATTATCACGACCATAGGAATTTTACCAGTTATCTATTTTTTAAAAAAAATTCGCTTCCCTTAATATTCATTTAATAAAAAGGGCAAAAAAAATAGCCTTTGGTTATCCAAAGGCTATTAACTAGGGGTTTACCCATTATTTCAATGTTACCGATTTATTAATAGGGATCTTATCAAGGATAATACCTATCAAATCCCGGGTATTAATATTGTCGGCCTCGGCTTCGTAATTGAGGATAATCCGGTGATTTAACACATCTTCAGCAACTTCTTTAATATCCTCTGGCAATACATAATCCCTGCCTTCCATAAATGCATTTGCCCTGGCTGCCAAGTTTAAATTAATACTGGCCCGAGGTGACACACCGAACATGATATATTTGGCCTCATCATGCAATCCGTACTTTTCGGGAAAACGAGTGGCAAATACTAATTCGATGATGTAGTTTTCCAAAGGCTCAGCAATCTTCACCTCATTGATCTTCCCTCTTATTTCAAAAATATCTTCTTTTGAAAGGATGGCATTAACCTTGGACTGAAAGCCCATATTGGCCATCCTCCGCATCACTTCCAATTCATCTGATTTTGAGGGATAATCGATATGAACTTTCATCATAAAACGATCCACCTGAGCTTCCGGCAAGGGGTAGGTACCCTCTTGATCCACCGGGTTTTGGGTTGCCAATACCAAAAATGGCCTGTCCAAACCATAGGTAGTCTCCCCAATGGTTACCTGCTTTTCCTGCATAGCTTCCAATAAGGCAGATTGCACCTTGGCAGGGGAACGGTTCACCTCATCTGCCAAAATCAAATTGGAAAATATAGGTCCCTTCTTTACCTCAAAGTCTCCTGTTTGCTGGTTATAAATCATAGTACCGATCAGATCGGAAGGCAGCAAGTCAGGGGTAAACTGGATCCGGTTAAAGTCCAAATGAAGCACTTTGGCCAAGGTGTTAACCGTAAGGGTCTTTGCCAAGCCCGGTACACCTTCCAATAAAATATGGCCATTGGTAAAAAGGCCTATTAAAAGGCGACTCACCATTTTTTCCTGCCCTACCACTACTTTTTTCACCTCTTGGAGTACCTCCTGAATTTTTTCCTGATGCATGGGTATGTTGATATTTTATATTCTTTTTTAGATTTATTTCATTTTGGCCGAACCAATGCGTAATAACCAACGCTTATAGCCACGGCTTCTAAGTTAAAAAGCCTAAATTAGAATAAATTGCCTATTAACACAATTTAACTATTATGCCTTTCTTTACTTTTCCTAATTACCATTTCTTCCTTTTATTCCTTGGAGGCTTTGCCTTGCTACTTCTTCCATTACCGCCCAATTTCTTCGGGTTGACTTTAAGCAAATGGTAAATTTCTTCCTGCCGATACTCCCGAATTTCTCCCACTTCAAAACCATCGATATTTAATCCTTCCATGGACCATCTAACCAACCGGAGGGTTGGAAAACCTACAGCAGCTGTCATTTTCC
Source organism: Echinicola jeungdonensis (assembly GCF_030409905.1). Taxonomy (NCBI): domain Bacteria; kingdom Pseudomonadati; phylum Bacteroidota; class Cytophagia; order Cytophagales; family Cyclobacteriaceae; genus Echinicola; species Echinicola jeungdonensis. The sequence goes on along the minus strand of NZ_JAUFQT010000001.1, from coordinate 2,053,060 downwards.
GGACTTGCCGATTTTTGCCCTCAGCCAATGTTAACTCTAACCAGGAATCAGGAACTGTCTTGCGATAACGAATGGGCGGGTCTCTTTCGGGTAAAAGAGGAGCATTTTTTTTCAATTTTGCATGGGCAGGCTGGGTATGATAAACCTCTTTTCCCACTTTGATATCTACCCCTTTTTCCAATGACCTTAATGCTTCACTATCTGGAATTCCTTCCACCTGGGCCAGATAAGTCCTTTTATGCGCAAAGCGGGGATTGAGCAAATAATGGTTGAGCGGCTTATCATCGGTGACCAACAACAGCCCTTCACTGTCCTTATCCAACCTGCCCACAGGATAAACCTCAGGAGGAAAGTCCCCCACATCTTTCAGGGTATCCTGTTCTCCACTAAATTGGCTCAATACACCATAGGGCTTGTAAATCACAAAATATCTGGGCATAGCTGGAATTGTCATTGAAAGGCAAAGTTTGGGATAAAGCCTTTGAAAAGCAAAAAGGAGTGGGGATTTAAGGTTTAAAGGTTTATTCCTGGACCTTTTTTAGATAATAGAGTTTACTGGTAAATTTGTGCAGGGAAATCTGTTTTTTTGAAATTTCAAGAATAATCCCTATTGCCAAGGGCAAAAAATCCTGAGAAATGTGGTTTAATATTTAATATTATAAGGCCAGGTATTTAAGGCAGCAATCTCTTGATCAATCCTAAGCAGTTTTTGATAGTGGCTGTCAATGATTTCTATTTTCTCCTTTGATCCTTCTTTTTCTGATTTCAAATCTGGATATCAGCAATTTTGTCCATCAGGAACCGTTTTTCATTTTCGGACAAAGTCAGTTTTTGTGCTTGGTTAAAAGCAGCAATGGCCTTTTCTTTATTTCCGAGCCGGTTATTTATTTCCCCCTCCGCTGCATAATACAAATAATATTGCTCCAAGATTTTTTCTTGCTTCAATTTTTCCCAAACCCCAAGAGCCTTTTCTGGGCCATCAGCTTCCATAACGGCCAGGCAACGGTTGAGAGAAATGACAGGATCGGGATTACGGGAAAGTAAAGCATCGTAATAGTTCACGATGGCTTTCCAATTGGTGGATGAATAATTGGGGGCAATACAATGCTCATAGGCAATGGCCGCCTCCAAATGATAGTGGGAGATTTCTTGGCCAAAGGCTGCTTTATTTAAGTATTTATTTCCCTCATAAATTAAGGATCTATTCCATTTTGACCTGTCCTGTTTTTCCAAAGGAATTAGATTTCCACTTTTAGAAATCCTTGCAGGACTTCTTGCTGCATGAAAGCACATCAGGGAAATGAGAGCAAATGGTTCAGCCAATTGGGCTTTGTTATTATCGATGAGGGATTTGCAAAGAAACATGGCCTGCGCTATCAAATCCTCCCGGATTAACCGGTCTGAATGAGTGGATTTATATCCTTCATTAAAAATCATGTAAATGGTCTCCAATACTGCTTGTGTCCGGGAAGGGAGCTCCTCCGGGGGTGGAATAGCTGGTTTTAATTTACTATTCCTAAAAAAGGCTTTGGTTCGATACAGCCGTTTGGATATGGTTTGATCTTCAGTTAAAAAAGCTTTTGCGATTTCCTTGGTGCTGAAGCCGCAAAGTGCCTTTAAAATGAAAGTTATTTGATTTTCTTCCGAAAGGGCAGGGTGACAGCAGGCATACATCATACCCAGAAAGTCATCTTTTATTTTGCTATCTTTCCATAGCTCTTCCATGGTAAGAGCCAAGCTATATTCTGAAGTCAAAAGTTTTCGGTCAGGATCCCCAAAATCAATGTTTTGATGATGCTTTTCCCTCCTGATGATGTCTATGGCTTTATTTTTTGCAGCTTTGTAAAGCCAGGACTTTGGGTTTTGAGGTTTCCCCCTGAATTTCCAGGTTTCTAAGGCACTCAACAAAGCATCTTGAACTACATCTTCAACTAATTCAAAATTTTCAGAACCAAAGATTTTTACCAATACAGAAACCATCTTTCCAGATTCTTGTCTGAAAAGATGGTTAATGGTAAGATCAATTTCTTGGTTTGTTTCCAATTTTTATCCCATTGGTCGGATTTCACGAACTTCTAGAGTACAATCATGTTGGAAGCCTGGACAACCTTTGGCCAGTTCAGTAGCTTCAACCAGAGAATTGGCTTTTAAAATAATGTAACCACCTACCATTTCTTTACCTTCGGCCAAAGGACGGTCGATCACCTTTCTCCCTTTTTCCACCAGGGATTTCCCTTCATTCATCAAGGGTTGTCCACCCACAAATTTCCCATTTTCAGCCAAACCTCCCATCCATTTCTGCCAATCTTGCATATGAGACTGCATTTCTTCCGGTGACATGGTGGCTGCCAAATCCTCGCCACCTCTAATTATTAACAAATATTCATTCATTATGATACTTTTTTTTGGTCCAAAGCTCCAATCTGGGCCATAATGTTTGCTGGATTCATTTCAAAATACTCATGGGCAACTTTTCCATCCACGATTTCAAAAATATCGATCCAGGAAAAATCCACCTTGTTTCCAGTTCTGGGAACGCCATTGAATTCCCCAATATGCCTTCCTGACCAATGTCCCCTTACTACCACATGGTTTCCTTCTTCAATGAGTTGGTCAAGATAATGTTTTCCCTCAAAAGATGAAGTCATCTTCTGCATCATTCCAATGTGTTCATCCCTTCCAATTGGGCTTGGAGTCATTGGGTTTTGAAAGGAGTGGTTTTTGGCCATAAGCCCTTTCAACCCCTCAAAATTTTTGGAGTCGATACTTTCAAACCACTTTTTAGCGATTTCTTTTGCTTTCATTGCTTTTTGATTTTTGGGTTATAAATGATCTATACCCTTAAGACGAAACCGCTCCTTAAATTTGGACAGGAATTTTAATTTTTTCTCCGAAAAGACTTTCCATTTTCCTGCGGTTCAATTACCTGTAAATTCAGAAAAAAGGTGTAAAGTTTGTTCAATGAAGTCTCGGTTTTTGGCACGGAATGTCCCGTTCCATAATTTTTCAGTATCGAGGTAGGCACGCTTAACTTATCCAATTTTTCTTTAAAATGGATAATCTGTTCCTGATAATAAGGCTCATCATCGGAGTTATAAAAGAAAAGGACAGGAGCTGTATTTTCTGTTTCCGCGAGGTAAGCAGCTCCCATGGATTGCCATTTTTCAAAATTATCCTCTAATGGCCCCCAAGCCCAGGGACATCGGGATTCCAGATTTCCGTCTCCATCATCCTTCACCTTATAGATTAGGGTATAGTCAAAAACTCCTGGCCCCAAAGCAGCTGCCTGCACTTCATCGGAAACCCCCAAATGGAAACCTGCCTTTTCAAAAGCAAAAACTGACCGGTCCCCAATGGCCATGGATCCTGCTGTTGATCCGCGGGAAAATCCATAAATTCCTATTTTCCCTGAAAGGCCCAATTCAACCCCTTTTGCCCTAAGGGTCCGAATGGCGGATTTCACTTTTTGGGCCCCGTCAGGATTGGTCATATAGGATTTGTATGTATCATTTCGGCCATCTTTAGGCTTTCCACTTCCCCAAGGGCAATATTTGGGGTGATCAGCTATGGCCCAGGCCATACCCCTTGCTGGGGCACCCTCTAAAAAGGAATCGTCAAATCCCGCGAAAGTATAAGGGAGAAAAGTCCTTTTGTTTTTATTGGCATCTGTGAGCTTTCCCTTGTCTTCATCATAAGTGGCATAACTATTACTATAGGAAAAAGACAAAATCACCGGCACTTTCACCATAGCATTGGCCGGGTAAATGATATCCATTCGCAATGAATCTCCTTCGGTATAATGCTCAGGAGTGTTATAAACTGTCGGGTCATCCTTAAAATAGGGCACATTCCAGGCAATCCGGTAACCCTCAAACAGTACAAAGGACTGGGTAAGGGAATAGTTTTTGACACCGCAGAATGTACCTTCAGCGATCGCATCATTGATGGCAATAATGTCTTTATTGATTTTCGGGGAAACAGCATCTTCATGATTCTCATAGTCCAATTCAATCACACGGTAGCCCTGGGAAAGCAGCCAGTCCACATCCTCTTCGTTGCTATTTCTTCCTACCTTTTTAAAGCCAAGATTTTCAAGGTAAACAATGGTGGCATATTTACCATTAAAATCTTTTATGGGCGATGGGGAATCGTTAATTGTGAAATTAATTTGACCTCCGGTAGCCTTACTTTTCCAAAGGCCATTGGATTGCTGGGCAGCAAGAGAAATGGATACCAATAAAAAAGTGCCAGCCAAAAGATTTTTTAAGAAAATTGAAGGCATGGGGTTAAGTTTGTTTTAGAAAATACAATAATAAGTATTATGACTATACGCTTTCTAACAGGTAATTACGAAAATGTAATATACTAGGAAAGAACCATGGTGTGGCCCTTGAAGCATCAGGTTTTTAGACTCTTGCAGAGGGCATTAAAAAAATGAATTAGTTCGCGAAGTGGACGAGCGAGATCCATTCATTTTTAGCCCGGAGCAATTGGACAAAAATCAAATTGGGTAAAAGAAACTGTAATCGAAAACGATAATGACCCCATTTGAAAATCTTGCCCGCTGGGGCGGGATGTTTCACAGACCTTTCCCCGAAAGCTTTTGGAGTTGGACACTTTTTCCTTGGTGAAAAAGTGTCCAACTCCAAATTTATTATAAATAGTCATTGATTATTAGGTACCAAAAGTTCTGGGCACCTAAAAACAACTTACTTCCCTAGCATCTCCTTGATGTATTTCAATAAATCAATCGATGCCTCTATCTCGACTTTTCGGATGGCCACACTTTCAATATTAAACCCAATAGGCATCCCCCTATTGGAGCAATATTCATATAGTTCAGTGGCTATGGCCTTGCACACCTTTATCGATTCCCCTAAAATATCATCGGAATTCATCAGTTTATCCTTCAAACTTTGGGGAATATCAATACCCAACCAGTTCATAAACTGCAATGTTTTTTTTGAGCCGCATGGGGTCAAAGTAAAAATGATCGGCACAAAGTCTTTTTCTTTCTCCTTGAACAAATCATAGTAATCTGAAAGGAAATTTTTGGCATTATTTACATTATAGACACATTGGGAAATAAAAAAGCTACAACCATTTTCAGTTTTATCATTTAACCTCAAATGCTCATTCCCATGCTTCATATGCCTTTCCGGAATGGTAACCCCTCCAAGGGTGATTTTTTTCTCAATTTTTTGATAAATCTTATAAGCTTCACCTAAGGTCAATGAAGTTTTTTGGTCTTTGGAAGGGGCCCCAACAAAAACATAGCAATTTCCATTGGAACTATTTTGAATCCAACTCGAAAAGGAATCTTTATCCCATTTTCCAACACTTTTATAAATTACCCGGGGGACTTTCAGCTCATTAAGGTATTGCTCACTGTATGAATCAGGAGCCATGGTGGGCAAGTAGGGAAATGGCCTTGGCTCATTGGTCCTGGATGATTCATCCTGAATATCATATAGGATCAATCCATCAATGGGCAAACCATTAATTCTTTCTATTTGACGCCCTGCAATTTCCCTGACCTTATTGGTATCTGTATTGGCTTTGGGCGGCGTCAAACCATAAAAGAGCAATCCGTTTTTTTGTTTGGTTAATTTATCTTTTAGTGTCAAATCCATCCTTTTTGAAAGCTTATCAAAGCTGCCCTTATATGCAAAATAGGCAACTACCTAAGTCAAACTAATAATTCCGCCCCAAACCTAGCAATATCCCGGCAATTTTAAAGCCCATTTTTCGATTTTGACTCTTTTTCCTTCTTTTGGATTTGATAAAAAAGCCCCATCAACAGATTGGGGCATGGTTACATTCACTTATTTAAAGTACAATTTTAAAATTGCTGTCCAAGGTTAACAAAACCACTGAAAGCACACACATGATCAATGAATTGTAAAAAAATTGATACTCATGAAGTGCCATATGAGCGATAAAAGCCCCTACAGCAAAAGGGAACAGCAATAGAATCCCTGCATTTCTAAATGGAGGCTTAAAGAGCCCGATCAGGATCAGGATTACGCCCAGTAATTCCCCGAGCCCAATTAGGATCGTCCAAGGCTTATTAAAACCTAACGCCAGCATATTGTCCATCATGGATTTCTTTTGAAAAACCTTAAACAGGGAAGCATAGCCAAAAACATAGAGGTAATAAGCAAAATTCAACCAGTAAATTACAGTCTTAATAATTTCCATTTGTATATCATTTTAATTTCCATGACAAAGGTTTTTATTAAATTGCATTAATGAAAGTACCTACAAAATTGTATGGTACTAACAAAAAAGTAAGCATGGATTCAAGAAAGGAAAATTCTACCAACAATATCAATGAGGTCTATTGGAAAGCGCAATGTGGCATTTCCCATACCTTATCCCTCATTGGTGGGAGGTGGAAAATCAATATTTTGGTTTACCTGATGAATGAAGGAAAACTGCGGTACAGTGAATTGAGGAAAAGACTGGTGGGAATTTCAGAAAGGATGCTGATTGCCAAATTGAAGGAATTGAAAAATGATGGATTGGTCAATAGGGTGGTCTACCAACAAGTCCCTCCAAAAGTAGAATATGAACTTACCGACCTAGGAAAATCGCTAAAGGGCATTTTGCAGGAAATGGAAAAATGGGGGCAAGAAAATTTACCTGAGAATTCAAATAAGTAACCTTTTCACTAAAAAGAGTGCTTGTCGGGATTTGAAATCCCAAGCAACTTAATATGGCAATTAATTCTCCTTTTCCAAAATTTCAAAGTGATCCAAATATTGGACCCGCAATAGCGGGTCCAATAAAAATAACCCCGGGTGGCGGCTAAATTCCGCTATCCGGGGTTATTTTTTTTAAAGCTTTCTACAAAATGTCCCCTCTCTAACCATGCTTTTCCAAAAAAGCCAAAACCACTTGTTCAAAATCCTTTGGATTGTCCTCATGAATATTGTGGGAGGCATTTGCAATTTTTATGCGAGTGGTATTGGGTATCAGCTCCTCTAATCTATCCGTCAATACCAAAAAAAATGGACGGGTTTTAGCTCCTGTCAACAACAAGGTGGGTACCTGAATGCCTTTTACTTTTTCTTCGTCCAAAGGAGGGAAGCCGGATCCTGTAAATTCGGCCCTGAAGAAATTGTCCTTTACTTGTTCTTTCCGGGTTGGAGGCATATTCAAATATGCTTCTTCACCCAGTACCGCTGTTCCAAATATTTCAATGGCCCTGTTGAAGTCATTATTTTTGGCTGCTTTTTTGGCCGGTTTCCATCCTTTTGCTCCAAACTGAATAAGGGCAAAAGCTGTTTTTGGCCGGCTAAAAAGTAACTTGAGGATTTCTAAGGGCTTTGGGGTATTGCTGACAAATAAGGTAAGGGCTGGGGGCTCCATCAAAACCAGGGTTTTGAGCAAATCAGGGGCTTTTATAGCTAAAAATAAGCTAACCAAGGCGCCATACGAATGCCCGATTAAATGCACGGGTTTCCCTAATGATTTAAGAATTTCGTGCAAATCTTCCACATGCTGAAGAAATGAATAATCTGCCCCCTCAGGTATCTCCTCATTGGGCCAGTGGAATCTTCTGCTGTAGGCAATGGCATGGTAGGATTGGCCAAAAGTCTCCAGTGGTCTCTTCCAGGTCCTCCAGTCACTGATAGAACCATGGACAAAAACTACCGGATCCCCACTGCCCTGATCCACTACTTTAAAATTGTAACCATTGACTTCCATATCCTATTGAAGTTAGGAAATATTTTATTCATTTTCAGGGAATCTCCTATTCTTCAGGTCAATAAAAAACAATTCAACTTTTCTTATTTCCCAATCACCGCCAATATTTATTGCTTTCCAGCCAAAGAATCCCTTTTAATTTACATCGATTTTTATCAATTTATATACTCATTCCTAACAGCTGATTATGAATCCGTCCAATTCAAATCTTAAATACGGATTATCTCAAGAGCAATCCTGGTCAAAGCACTATAAAAACTTAAAAGCCAGGGAAAACACGCTCCAACCTGAAGAATTATATCAGCTAGCATTTGCCGCTTATTTAACCGGGAAGGATGAGGAATGCCTAAATATCCTAGCCCGCACGCATCATCGATTTCTTGAAATCGGACAAGCCAAAGATGCGGTCCGATGTGCCTTTTGGATAGGAATGCTGTTGATGTTCAAGGGAGAAAGGGCCAGGGGAAGTGGATGGTTTTCCAGGGCCCACCGATTGTTGGAAGACCACCATATAAAAGGGGCTGAAAACGGGTTACTTTTGCTCCCTGCAGGACTTGGCGCCTTGGGAGGAGGGAAAGCAGATTTGGCTTTGACCCAATTCAAAAATGCCCTGGAGATAGGCCATGGATATAAAGACCCGGACTTGACTACTTTAAGTTTACTAGGCCAGGGCCAAGCAAAAATTCATATGGGTGATATTGCGGAAGGTATTTCCCTCCTGGACGAAGCAATGGTCGCCGTAGAATCTTCCAATATCTCCCCTTTGGTGGTGGGCATTGTTTATTGTGCGGTGATCGAAACTTGTCAGTTGATTTATGATATCAGAAGAGCCCAGGAATGGACTGCTGTGTTGAGCCAATGGTGTGAATCCCAGCCTGACCTGATCCCTTTTCGTGGACAATGCCTTATCCGTCGTTCCCAAATCAGGCACATTCATGGTGAATGGTCCCAGGCCCTGGATGAAATGCAGCAAGCCTGCCAAATGCTTTCCAGCCCTCCCGGAGAACCTGCGGCAGGGGAAGCCTATTATTTACTGGCAGAGATATTCCGGATGAAAGGAGATTTTACACAAGCAGAAAAATATTATTTGGAGGCCAACAAGTGGGGCAGAAAACCCCAACCCGGCCTGGCCCTATTAAGGCTGGCACAAAATGAAGAAGATGCGGCCATCAAAAGCATTCAAAATGCCTTTGATGAAGCAAAAACCTCCCTCCAAAAACTGAAAATATTACCCGCCTACATCAAAATCATGCTTGCGGAGGATCATCTTAAGGAAGCTCATATGGCTCTGGAGCAATTAATTGAAGTGGCCCAAAAATATGATGCCACCTTCATTCAAGCCATTACCTCCTATTGTCAAGGTGAGTTATTTTTAATGGACCAGGATCCGGAGGCGGCCATTAATTCCCTCCGTCAATCCTTAAAGCTTTGGTATGAATTAAATGCCCCTTATGAAGCGGCTTCTGCCCGCTTTCTTTTGGGCAGGGCCTACAAGGAGCAAGGAGATTTAGATTCAGCAATAATGGAGTTAAAATCGGCCCAATGGATTTTTCAGGAACTGGAAGCGCAACCCGACCTTGAAAAAGTGGATGCCCTGTTGGAAATCAACAAACCACAGGAATACCATGGACTTACTTTGCGGGAGCTTCAGGTCCTCCAGCTAGTGGCAGAAGGAGAAAAAAACAAAGCCATAGCCGATCAATTGTTTATCAGCGAAAGAACAGTAGAAAGGCATCTCAGCAATATTTTTGACAAATTGAACGTGAATTCCCGCACTGAGGCCACCGCTTTTGCCTACAAACATCAGTTTCTTTGAAGGAAAAAATATCATTTTTCTCACAGAAACTGTCCCTGCCAACCGAAGGAGCAGGGCTAGCAGTATTTTTTGAATAAACCTCAATTCCATATAAAAACGTCACTGCGAGAAGGTAAAATTTCATTAAATATTAAAGCGCTGAATGACGGAATATAGCGAGGACTCGAGAGCCCTGGAGGCTGTAACATAATTCAAATTCCCCTCATAACATACCATTAATTTTTTTTCTTAATTCACTTTGTCACTTTTTTTCTTCAGGTAAAAAAAGTGACCAAAAAACCCCGCCGCTGTGCAACTTTTGGTTAAAATTTAAGCCTTCCCACGCACAGCCAAACTCCTCCTTTATGAGCATCATCAATTGTTAATTTCAGCATAACCGTCAGACATGCCTGTGCCTTTTGCAGCCCGCTTCTTAAATTTCTTAACGCCAAAACCTGCAAGGCGGAAACAATCCCTTCGATTTAGGTTAAAAAAACTTTGCGCACTTTTGCACCTTTGCGCGAAACCTCTGGCCACACTGATTGAGTTCCTTTACATCCTCCCTGGCGGAAATCACCCATATCCCCCACTCAATCAATGGGTGTAATGACCGATGATAAAAGATGGGGTTCTTCCTACCTTGACATCAAACATTAAAACAAATCAGTCATGAAATCTTCAAATATAAACGGGGCCCTCAAAGAGGCCTCCATTTATCGAAAAAAATTAACAAGTGATTTACCCGTCCAGGAACATCAAGTTAAAATTGGAGGGGTGTTGACTGCTTATCTGGAAGGTGGTGAAGGGGTCCCTTTGGTGCTTTTGCACGGCCCGGGGGAATCTTCAGTTTGGTGGATGCGGTCCATTCCGTTTCTGGTTCAACATTATAAAGTCCTTGTGCCGGATTTTCCCGGCCACGGTGCTTCGGATGCCAGTCCCAAAAAATTGGATACCCACTTCCTGCTGAACTGGCTGGACAGCTTTATTTCCCAAACCTGTAGCCAAAAACCGGTCCTTGTGGGGCATGTGGTGGGTGGAGCCCTGGCTGCCCATTATGCCAGGGAATATGGAAACAAGGTTAAGGGAATAGTATTGGTGGACTCCTTAGGACTTTCTTCCTTCTTCCCAGCCCCAAGGTTTGCATTCGAGTTCTTTCGCTTTATGATGTTTCCAAGTGAAAAAAGTTACCTGCGCTTCCTGCCCCAATGCCTTTATGACATCAAAACATTAAGCAAAGTTATGGGCAAATATTGGCAGCCGTTTTTGGATTATAATCTAGTTAATGCCAAAAACCCCGAAAAGAAAGCCGCTGCCAAAGCAATAATGGGGGCCTTAAGTGGCAAAATTCCTGAGGGACAATTGAGAAAAATTTCTGTTCCGGTAGCTCTGATCTGGGGAAGACACGATAAGGCCAACAAGTTAAAAGTGGCACAGAAAGCCAGTGAGAAATATGGATGGCCGCTCCAGATCATTGAAGAAACAAGGGATGATCCCAAGTTGGAAAGGCCCGAGGAATTTGCCCATGCCATCCAGGTTGCCATTGACCAACCGGTTCTGGAAAAATAAGTTAAAGGAATTGGAACATAGTTTCCCGGTATTTTTCTTCAAACAAACCCTTTTCAACCATGAATACTATTGAATCAAAACAAGCACAACAGGCTTGGGACCTGATATCAGAAGGATATGACCAATATATCACTACTGCTCATGAAGCCCAGTTCACCAAAAAATTACTGAAATTGGCCGGCCTAAAACCCGGAATGGATTTCCTTGATGTGGCAGCGGGGAGTGGCGCATTATCCCTTCCGGCTGCCCAGATGGGTGCCAGGGTAAGCGCTGTGGACATTGCTCCCAATATGATCAGGCTCTTAAAAGCCCGGGCGGAAAGAAATGGCCTCCACCAGGTGAACGGCTATGTAATGGATGGGCATAACCTGGATTTCAAAGATAACCTTTATGATGTTACAGGCTCTCAATTTGGGGTGATGCTTTTTCCCGATTTGCCCCAAGGCTTAAGGGAAATGGTCCGGGTGACCAAACCCGATGGAAAAGTGCTGGTCATTGCTTTCCAAACCCCGGACAAAGTAGATTTCCTGAAGTTTTTCTTTACAGCACTTCAAATCAATATCCCTGATTTTGGAGGGTTGCCCAAGGACGCTTTGCCATTCCAGGTGGCTGATCCCCAAATACTGCAACAACGATTGGAGGAAGCCGGATTAAAAGAGGTCCAAATCTTCAAAGAAGTGTTGCCCTTCCGGTTTAAGTCTGGTTCTGAGCTTTGGAACAGTGTCTTGAACAGCAACCCTATTGCTGTAAAGCTCACTTCTGAACTAACCGAAAAGCAAAAATCCCAGGTCCAACAAACCCTGGAGGACATGGTAAGGGCCCAGGCAGGAGGAAAAGAAGAAGCCATTCTAAAGGCAGCATTAAATGTGGGTGTGGGTAAGAAAGGATAGAAAATTCAACCTGTTTTGTGAGCCAATTCATGCAATTTCAATACTGTTTTCCAGTTTCTTGTCGTAGCGCCAACCTTTAATTTTTTCTCAAAAAAAGCATTGGAAAGCTTGGTTTCATGGTATTTGCCTTCGCAAAACAGGAAAACATCCTTGTCAGATATAGCAAACCTGTCCGGGGCAAAATTGTCGGTTTCCACCTCCTGCCTATTCGCCTCCGATGGTTTTTCCTTTAGGAAGACCAGGTGCAGTTTATTGATATCTGCATTTTCATCAAAAAAGGGATTCCCTTGGATAGACTTCTCCAATTCTTTAGAAGACCTCACAATCACCGGAACCTCATAATCAAAATTTTCTTTGATGGATTTTTCCAATATATCGGCCAACTTTTGATTGTCTGTATTGGATTGAAAAATCACATTTCCGCTTTGTATATAAGTCTGAATCCCGGACAGCCCCAAATTAGTAAGCATATTTTTCAAATCTGCCATCCGTAATTTTCTTTTCCCTCCAACATTAATCCCCCTCAATATTGCAATCTTGGTTTCCATATTTTTTTCAAGTATTTCCGGAATATTAAAATCAAGATGAGGTCCACGAATTTCACGAAATAATTAGTGAAATTCGTGGACCGCCCTCAATCCGTCAATTCCGGCCAATCCCCATATTTCTTCGCATAGGCTTCTATCGCATCACAAGAATATTCCATTCCATCATAGCGCTCCTTCACACTTTGATGTACAAAAGTGGGGATCTTTTCAGGGTCCGGAATCTTTCTTTCCTTTTTGCCCAAAGCCAAATAACCTCCCCGGTATTCATTATGCTGACTGGCCAGGGGGTTGGTTTTTATTTTGGACATGTAGGATTCAAATGCCAACCCTGCATTCGCAGCTTCCTTCTGCATCCAAAGCATGGGAATATCCGCCAGGCATGAGCCATCCTTATCGGGTTGGTAACTGCCCCCAATGTCCGCATGGACACCGGCAAACCAAACCTGCTTCAGGTCCACTCCTTCTTTGGGTTCCCAAATGGTGGGCTCAAAATCATCCCTCAATTCATCCAGGGAAAGCGCATGGCGGGCCTTTTTGATATTGGAACCCAACTTCCGGTCATAAAACAGGTGCTTCTTTTCGATCAGCCCAAAAAATGAAAAAGGCAGCCCCATGGCCCCCACTGTATCCCAAACACCTACAAAATGAATCATGGTCTTGTCCTGAACAGCATACTTTGAACGCCAGTTTTTAGAGTAATCATCCCGGGGTTTGTATTTCTTGGTTTTATAGAGGTCAAAGGCCGCTTCCACCATTTTCCCTTCGGAACTTTTAAGGATGCTGCAATTATTGATAAGGCCGCAAAGGCTCCGGATGGTATAGGCCCCCCGGCTAAAGCCAAAAAGGTAAATTTCATCCCCAGGCTCATAGTTATGGATCAAAAAGCGGTAACCATCCTTGACATTCTTTTCCAGGCCCTGGCCAAGGGCACCACCGGCAAACTTATCATGATAGGAGCCAATGCCCCAGTCATAAAAGACAATTTGTTTGGTGCCATTTTGGTCGGTCGAGGCCATGCCCCGGGCAAACTGCAGCACATTGGTGGGAAAGTCTTCCTTTATATTTCGCTCCGGCCGGTTCCAGGTGCCATCGGCACAGATAACAATTTTTTTCATGGGTCGATTGGGTTTAAAAGTTCCTTAAAAAATACTGCTTATATTACCTTTTCCTTACTCTTAGATTGAGGTCAATAAATTAAAAATAAGGTACAAATTTTAGACAATTGCCAGAAGTCCAGTAAACACTTTTTTTATTAACCTGAATTGACAACAATCCACCAAATCAGGATAACAATTCTTAACCTTCTTTTAACGGTCTTGCATATGGCGTGTGGCGATTTTCGAAGCTCCTTCTCTTCCTCACAAGATGAACTTGATTAAGAGATGAAAAACTCGATTTTAAGATTGAACCAGCAATAAGCTATATGCAATGTTGGGGTTAGTAATCTTATTTCAGCAATTTAATTATCTCATTTTCTATATTTTGAAGACTTTCATCTAATTTTTCATTTATTCGATTTCCCAATTTAGACATTTTCTCAATATCTTTTTTTGCTTCGTTATTATCAAATTGAATCCGTTGTTTAGATTTCGCTATGTATTCATTAATACGTTTGTTTAATGCCTTTAATTCTTTGATAAAATTTGAATCTATTAAATGACCAATTGAAAATACATTGCTGGAATTTTTCTGAAAAAAATCTACCATTCTTGGAAAATGCTTTTCGAATTCAAAATCTCTTACATCACTTAAGTCAATTATTCTGTTAGAGATTTCAGATTTAACAACTTCAACTTTTTGTCTCCTTGTTTCAAGAAGTTCGATTCTTGCTTTTTTTAACTCAATTTCATTTTGTTTGGCTGAAATTCTTGCGTTAAAAAAAATATTTATTAAGCCCACAATTAGGGATGCTATTGAGGCAATAATGACAACAATAATTTCAGTTTCAATTTCCATAACTTCATATTTTAAGTGGTTTTTAATATTAACCCCAACGTAAAGTGTTTTAAACGCAATCTAGGCAAAAAATAAACTATTTTCTTAAGACTATCAAGATTGCGTTTAAAACATAGTTGGACGGAGCCGGTGAACTGCTATGGGCATTTGTCTTTCATGGATCTTTTCTTGGCGGGAGTTTTCAGGAGGTTCTTTGGTTTCGCTGTTTAAAGCTTCTAGTTTGATTGATGGTTTTGCTGGAAAAAGGCATATTTTTCCCTGGGAAACCTTTTCCCTCCAATCTGTTCTTCATGATGTCAATGAACGTCCCGTTTATAAAGTTTCAGGGGCCTTTTTCTTTTGGTGAAGCAATCCCGAACACCATTTTTCCCCGTTTACAGCAGGGGCAAAGGAAGAAGTCCGGGCCCAGTACCTCTTCCAGTATCTCGTAAGTGGTCAGTCCCTGGTAGAAGGAGATGTACCCTGTCTTTTTCAGCAAGCTGAAGCAGGTTTCCATTTTGGTCCTGCTGTTTGCCGAGGCCATGATCCCGTAGTACCTGATCTTGTAAAATCCAGAAGGGAGGATGTGCTGCATAAACCTCCTTACAAACTCGTGGCAGCTGAGGCTCATGGTCCTGTTCCTGTTGTCCCTGTAGTCCTTCCACCTGAAACTGACCGCTTTCCCATCAGTCCATTGGATCCTGCTGTTGCTGATGGCCACGCGGTGGGTATACCTTCCCAGATAGCTGACCACCTGGTTTGCCCCCCTGAAGGTCTTTTTGATGTAGACATGCCAAAACTTTGCATAGGCTTCCCGCCTGAGAAGCCTTGGGTCGGCAAACAGTTTTGCCTGCTTTTCCGGTATCCTGAGAAGGTTTCCTTCCAACGCCCTGATAAGTTTTTCCATAAATACGCCCCTGTAAATAGCTGACAGTGCCTTCACCGGAACAAAGAACTTTTTATGGGCGACGATCCACTCCTGCCCATCGCTGTCCAGTCCCCCGGCAGGAACAAGCATGTGGATATGTGGATGGTAGGACAGGGACTGTCCCCATGTATGCAGCACCGCCATACAGCCGCTTTCAACCCCCAGAAAAGCGGGGTTCAGGGCAGCCTTTTTCACTGCGGCCGAAGAGGCTTCAAACAGGAGCTTGTAACCATACCGCTGGTTGGTATAAAAAAGCGGCCTGAGAAAGTCCGGGACGGTGAACACTACGTGAAAGTACCTCACCGGCAGCAACCTGCTCCTGAGCTTTTCTACCCATACCTGCTGTTTGATATACTGGCACTTGGGACAATGGCGGTTCCGGCAGCTGTTATAGCTCGTTTTGGTATGGCCACAGCTGTCACATGCCAGGGTATGGGAACCCATTTCAGATGTCCTGCAGGAAATGATGTCCAGATAGGCCTTGTACTGGGCGGTACACGGGCTGTTTCCTGAAAGAAAGGATTCTTTCTGCCCCAGAAGGATATCGGAAAGTTCTACCCCGCTGTTCCTCTTGTTAAGGATATCCATCACAGCTCGTCCAGGGGACTTTTGATCTGTGCCGGATTCAAGTTGGTCACATGCAGGTAAACCGTAGTGGTCCTGAGGGATTTGTGGCCCAACAGCTCCTGGATTAACCTGACATTGGTTCCCTGCTCAAGAAGGTGCGTGGCAAAGGAGTGGCGAAGGGTATGGAAAGAAGCATGCTTTGTTACCCCTGCGCATTCCATGGCTTTTTTTAAAACGCACTGTGCACTCTTTTCACTGTAGGGTTTGCCAGGTGTCCGGCCTTCGAAAAGATAGGTTTTGGGCCGGTAGTACCTGTAGTATTCCCGGAGCCTTTCCAACAGCCCTTTTGGCAGCAGGGTATACCTGTCCTTATATCCCTTTCCTCCCCTTACTTTCAGCTGCATCCTGTCACTGTCGATATCACAGGGCTTCAGGCTGATCACCTCGTTCAGCCTCAGACCGGAGGCGTAGGTGAGGGCCAGCAGGCAATAATGCTTTCTGTTCCTTATGGAGTTCAGTATAAGGGATATCTCCTCTTTCGAAAAAACAGAAGGGAGGAGTTGGGGCCGTCTGGGCCGCTTGATTCTTACCGGATCCCAGCTCCTGCCCAGGACATCTTTGAAAAGTATTTTGAACGCACTGATGGTCTGATTCACCCCTGAAGGGGACATTTTGTTGACTTCGACCTTATGGAAAAGGTATTCCTTTAACTTACCAATACTGATCTGTTCGGGGATCTTTCCAAAATGTTTGGAAACTGCCGATACAAGGCTGATGTAGGTACTGATGGTCCTGGGGGAATAGTTCCTGACCAACATTTCCTCATACATCCGTTGACGAAGACTTTTTTTTCCATGATGTTATTTATTTAATGGTAAAACATGGAGTGAATTTAGGGTAAATCACTGAAAATAAATTGGTTAACTGTTCAAAATCAAATAGCTACCGACGTAGGAGGTTTTGTTCAACTTACTTATATCTTGTTTTTCAGGTCTTACCCAACCATATGCGTTGGGTATGGGCAGTTTTCCAGGTTTAATTATCAATAAAGGAAATTTGACGTCCTTATTTTTTTTCACTTCAAAAGGATTACCACTTTGTAATTTAGCATTAGTAATGAATTGTCCCCGTTTTTGTTTTTTTCTACGAATAGCCTGAATCTGAATAAAAATTCATTTCCTCCCAACCCATCAAAAAACTTCCACTACCCGGGCAAACCTTTTAAAAGAATACCGCTATAACCTATTTTTCCCAAAAAGTGAAAAATACCAGATCAAGGTAAGCTGATCATTTATTTTTTTGCAAAAATCGGATTGAAAACTTAGTGTTGCGGTCTCCACTACTCAAGGTGAGATTGCTTCATTCCGCTAAGGCTTCATTCGCAATGACGTCTTAGAACATATTTCAGTGACCTTAAATCGTTATCTTGCTACCAAAATCAACTACTTGATACATCTAATGTCTCAAATCTCCCATCTCATATCTATTTCACCCTTCCCAACTCCTCGCCCATCAACATATGCTTAAAGCCATCCCCTTCCCTGGGAGCGGTGAGGGTGAAATTTACCTTATCCTGAAAAACCATAATAAAGTCGGAGCCGCCAAAGGCAAAATGGCCCAGCATATCTCCTTTTTTCACCTTATCCCCGGGCTTTAGCTGCTTTTCAAGGTTAACCGAATTGACTACGGCCATGCCTATGGGCAGCAAGGCCACCAGGCCATATTTACTGGTATCCAATATTACACAGCCCCTGGTTTCCACCACCTGCCAGCCGATGGAGGAGGGATCAAAACCATATCGCTTATTTTGGGCATCCCACCAAATTTCACCCCCCGAAGGATTCACCCCAGGGATCACCCGGATTTCTTTAATAGTTCCACTCATGGGAAAGTGAAAGCGGTGATAATCACTGATTCCCAAAAAAGAATGGGTAAAGGTCCCCTTAGCAAAGGCATTTTTATAGGCACTTTCTTTTCCTAAAAGCTCGGGGATGGATTGGACCCTTGCTGATTTTACCGGAACGCCCTCTTTTGAAATAATTTCTGAATTTCCATCAATGTCCCATACTCCCTGTGGGCGGGAATCCGCAAAAGCAGCCACCACTGAAGGATCATCAGGAGAGGCAATGGGCCTTTGGTCCGGGGACTTAAGATGGCGGGCAAAAAACTGATTAAAGGTTTTCCAGTTGGAGGGATCTTCATACCAACCTTTATGCAACCCAAAAGCAGGATCCTCCAGGGCCATTTGATAGTATTCCTCATTCCAGGAGGCCTCCGTTTCTAAAAACCGGGCCCAGGATTGGTCAAAAGTGATAAGCCAGGAGGCAATGGGTTCGGCATACTGTAAGGTGTTTTTGTAATTTCCTTTCCCTTCCAGTTCGGGCAAGGGCTGATCCAGCAAAAAGTAAAAATAAATCAGGCTTTGGCTGGTCTGACTCAAAAGCCCGTTGTAATTGGTTTCCTGCAATAAATCCCAGGGCATACTCCTTTCACAATGCGAAACAAACTTAAAGTATTCCTCCAGGCTTTGGGCAGGGTTGGTCTTTTTATCGGGGTTGATCTGTTGGGCAATTTCCAGGGAGGAAACCAGCATGGATTTTACCTCTGGATTATTTTCCACAATCTCTATCAAAGCCTTAGTGGCTTCACCATAATCCTTTTTTTCCTGAGATTTCGACGGATTGAAGGCCGAAAAAGCAGCCATTATTAGGATAAAAAGCAGTATTTTGAAGTTCAGAAAGGATGGTTTCATGGGAAGGCAGGGTTATTTTGGGGGTTTAAAACAGGATATCACATTAACCTAACACAAAGGTCAGGAACGATAATAGGCAGGAACCGGAAGGTGTTTTCCTTCCGGATATATCAAGCAATAAATTAACATTTTATAAAGAGATTTTCAACCGTTGTCCCGCTGTCTCCGACAAGAGACCATAAAAATTGAGTCTAATGCGCTATTTAAACAAGGATTTGAAATCATGGAGAGCAGGTTTGCCTAAAATGGCTCATTATGCAAATATTGACAGAAAGCGGCTTTAGCGGAAAGAAGTGGGCAGTAGTAAGAATTATGCGGCTAAAGCCAAAAGGTGGCGGAGCTTTATTACCCAGGATTTAAACCCCGGGTTATGATAGTAATCGCCCCTATCAGGGCTTTTGAACTAGATTCTATAAAGCTAACCTTTGTCAAAGCTATGGGCTCTATACCCTCCGCCATTCGACATTTGTAATGTAAAATCCTTAATAAGCAAAATCTGAAATCCCGGAGAGGGAGAGCAAGTTCCCCTTAAATGGCTCATTGTGCAAATATTGATAGGATGAGCCTTTAGCGAAAAAGGGTGGGCAGTAGTGACTTTTTTGCTGGTAAAGCCAGGAGGTAGGGTTGAATTTTTAAGCTAGGGGATAATCACCCCTGGCCTGGATATTTTGCGGGGCTAGGTCTTGCTAAGAATGAAGTTACCCAAAGCCTTATCATGGCTTGAGGGTTTCAAAAAAAGTCCATATCAAAACTACCACATATCAACACTTCACCCCCAAGAATTTACCACAAAGCCTTCTTGTCCACTACCACAGAAGTTAGCCCCTAAGGTTAAGGGACAACATTCGGTAGCTCAAAGGCACTTTTATTGACATTGACCTAGCGAATCACCGTGACGCAAGTGGGCATCCAAAGCACCAATCGGAATTTTCATGGTCTTTTGCCCTTGCATTCCAGGCCTATGGCAAATCGTCACCTTACCGTCATTCACCTGGGTGTAGGTTAAAATCGCGAAGCCTCCCCCGAGGGCGATCTCTGAAATGTGGCCTGTAAATCCGCCATCGTCATCAGGATTAGCAAATATCTGAAAAACTAAGTTTCCTTCGGAGTCAAAAAGCTCCCATTGATCATTGGAGATTTTTAGCTGACCATGCGGGACCTCTACTGTGGTATTGTCGAAAATCGGTTGCAGAACCCAGCCTATATCCCTCTGGGGATCAAAACTTAAGGTGGGCACGAATTCGAAATCGAAAACATAGAACCCCAGACCATTGTTGAAGTTTACCGGGTTGTCGGAATCATAGCTAAAACTGCCAGTTTGTACAGTTTCTGAAATTCCAAAATCGAAATTGAAGCCTGCAGAGTTGAATGAAAACAGGTAGGTGACAATATTATCTTTCGACATCTGCATTGCCTGTTTGCTTGCATACACCGGGGTTTCCTGGGTGATTGCAGGCCCCTCAATCTGGCTGCAGCTAAAATTTAGAATGAGCCCCAAAAGAAGGAGGGGAATAAATAAGTAAGCCTGTAATGTTTTCATAGCGATGCCTCATTTTAGATTAAATCCTTTGCTGAAAGCGTTAATGGAATTACCCTTATCTAAAATGATAGGGCCAAATTATGGCTAAGGCACTAAATTGTATCAGGTTTCCTCTTCTATTTTTTAAAGATTAATCCTAACATTATATTACACCCAAAATTGGAGTATAATATCCAATACCACCCTGCTATAATACAAACACACAGTATTATTTTATATAATATTACCTGCCATTTATTTTAATAAATATTATATAATTTACGTTATTTCACCCTTAACATCAACTAATTAAATAGATAGTATAAAAGGAGGTATATTATGCAGTATTATCGCAAAAATCTACGACTTGCATAATAAACCCATTGGCCGGACGGCTGAGCTGAGGGTCCTTAAAATTTTAGCCTACGGTTCTCTATACAAAAATTGGAAAAGAATTTTTAAACAAAATGGTAAACGGTATTTAGGGAAGTACAATACTTTATTATTTCACTTAACATTTTATTTGTTCAAAATCCATACTTTCCTGAAATGGTAAGTATTACATTCATTTCAATGCATTTTTAAACATTATTTTGAGTCGTTTTTCCCTTACCTACTATGGCCCTTCCAATTAGCCTAATTGAACCATCAGGTTCAAAATTTATTCGTTCCCGAATTTTATCTTTTAATTTATCTTGGGAGTTCTTATTTAATGACTGTAAAAAACCGGGTGCAGGCCCTTGTCCACCAAAAAATGGATTCCAATAATCATCAAAATCTTTAAATACAGTTTCAATTTCAAGAAAAGAAGCTTCAACTTCTACTAGCCCAACCTTTCTCAATTCTTTTGATAAATTTTCTGAATTACAAATAGGAAATCTTTTTCCTTCGTCAAGGTTTTTAGAGGATGAATCAATTTGGCAGGAAGCATCCCAAAAATATCTTAAGAATTCCATTTTTTCAGCATAATCCCATACGTAAGCTGCAATAACTCCCCCTGGCCTGGTTACTCTTTTCATTTCCAATAAAGCATTCTCTATATCAGGGAAGAAGTTTAGTGCAAGCCCCGATACTACGACATCAAATCTTTGATCATCAAATGGCAAATCATCAACATTACCGACTTTAAAATCCCGGTTCATTGAAACCCTTTGCTTCGCTTTTTCAATGTATCCGATGGATGTATCTATACCTGATAAGCTTGAGGGGCTCTCATAATTTTCAATGGCCTGGCTCAAGGCACCCGTTCCACAACCAATATCGAGCCAGTTCTTATGGGAAGGAATATCAAGCCATCGCAAAAATTTAATGGCCATTAACGAACTCCATCTTCCCATAAAATATTCATAAGAATCCCCATCATTCCATTCGTCTTTTATCTGGGTCATAGTTCAAATCATTGTTCAAGTAAGCTTATTTTTCTATATGATATTTCCGAGTATTTATCTCCCAAATCGTTGAACCTGCAGGTTTTTTACCATTATGATTCATCACCAGGAAATCCTTTAAAATTATTTCATTGCTTGAGAATTGTTTTCCGTTATACCGCTCTTATTTTAGAACAATAATTTTATAGGTCTTTATGATCTGGATATAATCTAAAAAATAAGGCCCACTGGGTAAATCTTATCCAATGAAAGGTCCCTGACATTTGATTTTCCACTTTTGAAAATTTAAAACTCAATAGGAATTCATTTCTTCCTCTCCGGTTAAAAATCTCCCAATACTCAACCGATTTTTTTCAAAGAACACCTCTTGGACATATTTTCCCGAAAAGTGAGAAACACCTTTAGAAGTTAATAAAAAGCCCTCATTATTTCAACCCATTCCTCGGGTTACCTATTACCGCTATTCGACATTTGCAATGTCAAATTCCCAATAAATCAGGATTTGTAACCCTGTAGAACAAGGGACTTTTTAATGGCTCATTGTTCAAATATTAATAGAATGGGGCTTTAGCGAAAAAGGGTTGGCAGTAAGTGACTGTTAGGCGGCTAAAGCCAAGAGATGGGTGTGGCTATATTTCCCGGGTTTTGAACCCCGGGTAATTTTTGTAGTCGCCTTTAACAGGGCTTAAATGGGCTCTGGAGTGTATACCTTTGACTGGACAATAAGTTAAGCTCTTTTCTTAAATTTGAAACAATGAGTAATAGAGAAAGGAGAACATTTGACAAGGCCTTTAAAACGATGGCCGTAGAGCTTCATTTGAATGGAAAAACAAGTACTGAAGTTGGAAGAGAACTTGGGATTGGACCAGACCTGGTCAGGCGTTGGGCCAGGGAATTTAAAGCAAGTGAATCCAGCAGCTTTCCCGGAAACGGGAAACAGCATCTAACAGAAGAAGAGAAAGAAATCCTTGCCTTGAAAAAAGCCCTGAAAGAAGCCGAACTGGAGCGTGATATTCTAAAAAAGGCAGTAAGCATCTTTTCCAAGGGGGACAACAAATATTCCGGTTCATAAGGGCTCACAGGCACGAGTTTGCTGTTGAAAAGATGTGCAGGGTTTTTAAAGTAAGCAGAAGCGGTTTTTATGGCTGGCTTAACCGAAAACCATCCAAATGTGCTGAGGAGCGAGAAGAAGTATCCAGGGAAATCCATAAAATCTATGCTGAAAGCAAGTGCCGGTATGGAAGTCCGAAGATAACCATTGAGCTTAGGGACAGGGGCTTTTCGGTGTCCAGGCCAAGGGTTGCCAGGATAATGAAAGCAAATGGGCTCAGGAGTGTGATATCGGGGAAGTTCAGTGTCTGTACCACTGAATCTAACCACAGTTTCAGAATCAGTCCGAACCTGCTTAACAGGAACTTCAGCCCTGATGGCCCTGCAAAATCATGGGTATCGGACATTACCTACATCTGGACAGAAGAGGGATGGCTTTACCTGACCATGATCATGGACCTGTATGACCGTAAGATAATCGGATGGTCGATGTCCACCACCATGCATGCCGGGGCAACAGTTATACCGGCATGGCGAATGGCACAGATCAACAGGCCTTTTTTCAGAGACCTGGTTTTCCATTCAGACAGGGGCGTACAATATGCCTGCGGTGAATTCAAGAATGAACTCGATTCTGAAAAGGTGAGGCAGAGCATGAGCAGAAAAGGAAACTGCTGGGACAATGCAGTAGCTGAAAACTTCTTCAAAATCCTGAAATCGGAAACAGGATACCGTAAATACGGATCAGTAATGCAAGCAAAACAGGAAATTTTCGAATTTATTGAAATCTGGTACAATAGGAACAGGAGACACTCCTCACTTGGGTACCTATCACCTGATCAGTTCGGAAAAACCAACAAAAAAATTACCGTATAAAGACTGACCTCGAAATTGTCAGGGTGATTTTTTTTTCAATATCGCACTGACAATTTGAGGAGCCCGCGGCAGGCGTTATTATATTAACATAGAGCTTAATCATTTGTCCAGTTTTTTGTTGCAAATCCACTCCACAAATAATACGATAGCGGCCCTTCAGCTCCCATCCCTCCGGGAGGCAGGCGCTCAGGGACCGCATTCGACTCCGTCGCTTGGACGACTCAAATCTCGCTACTCCCTACTATAATAAAAAAAGGCAACAGCATCTTTTAACGGTCACCTTTTCTCCTTTGCCCCATCCTCTTTACTAAGCCGTAGCGAACACAGGCGTGGAACCATTAAACTGTAGCCTCCTGCTCTAATAACTCATTTTAGAAACAGAATTTTAACCCTATGTGGTCAACATTATTCCGGCATTTACAATTTACCACTTGCTACTAATATCCTATTACTGGATACTTTTCTAAACTAATTCTGATACCTCAACATTGACCCAATCAACTCCTGGGGATTACGTAAATTTTTGGCTTCGTCATCATCCAACCGGACATGTAGCGCATCTTCCACATCATAGATCAAGCCGCCCACATAAACGGCATCAAATCCCAGGTCATGGACAAAATCTGCCCCCTTCATCTTGGAAAGTGGCTTTACTCCATATTTCCCCATTACCTGGATGATGGTTTTTATCTTGGTATAATTTGTTTTCATTTTTCTCACATTTTATTCAGGACGTAAACCCCATTCAATTTGTCCTGGTCATATCGGAATCGATGCTAATTGGGCACCCTGGCCCTTATAGCCGGGTGCACCAATTAAACCTCATCCATAAAAACAACCAACTATAGATTATTAATAACCTGAGTTCGACTAATAAAAAAGACCGAAGCAGGGTCGCTATCGTCATTGCGACGACCAAGGGGAGGAAGCAATCTCGTTTTCAAAGACGAGACTGCTTCGTCCTCGTTCCTCCTCCTCGCAGTGACGTTTTTAGATTCGAGCTGAAGTTAATAAACATACTCCGCCACCTCGGATTCTTCTTCCTCCAAGGCTTTTTCCTCTATATGAATTTCCTTTTTCTGGTCTTTCCCAAACCTGGCCAGGATCCGGTCAAACAGGTAATATATAACTGGCACAACTACCATGGTCAGGAACATGGAGGAAATCAGCCCCCCGATCAATGCCCAGGCCAAGCCATTTTTCCACTCCGCACCGGCCCCTGATGCCAATGCAATGGGCAACATCCCAAATACCATGGCCAAAGTGGTCATCAAGATCGGACGAAACCGGATTTCCACTGCTTTGACCAAGGCAGCTTTTACCTCCAGTCCAGCTTCTTTCAGCTGATTAGTAAAGTCAACAAGCATAATGGCGTTCTTTGCAACCAGTCCCATCAGCATAGTTAATCCAAGAATACTGAAAATACTTAGCGAGCTGCTGGACATGGCCAGGGCCAAAAGAGCCCCAATCACCGCCAATGGCAGCGAAAACATTACAACAAATGGATAAACATAATTATCATACAAGACCACCATAATCAGGTAGATCAACAATATCGATGCCAACAAAGCAATTCCCAGGCTTCCAAATCCTTCTTCCTGCATTTTCATATCACCTGCATAGGAAATACTCACCTCTTTTGGAATTTCCAATTGGGCAATTCTCTCCTGAATTTCTGCCCCCACCGTACCGGTTGGTCTACCGGATACCTGGGACTTAACAGTTACAGAACCAATTCTGTCCTGGCGCTGCAACTCACTAGGGCCTTCTGAAGGGATTACCTTAGCAAATTGCTTCAATTGAATCAACTCTCCCCTGTTATTGACAAATCCTAATGCTTCAATATCCCCGACGGATTTTCTGTCAAACTCATCCATGCGGACATTGATATCATATTCATAATCTCCATCCCGGTATTGGGCATCAGTATTGCCATTGAAAGCCACTTGCATGGTTCCGCCCACCATACTCATGTTCAGGCCAAGGTCCGCCATTTTGGCCCGGTCCACTTCCACCCTGATTTCCGGGTTTCCCTCCTCCAGGCTGGATTCTATTTTCCGGGTACCAGGGACTTGCTCCATTTCTGCCATAACCTTATCAGAGAAGCTTTTCAGTGTATCCAAGTCAGGGCCTGAAAGCACAATCTGAATGGGAGCATCATTGGCAGTACCGGTAATTCCAATGGGAACTGCAGTAAATTCAGCGCCAACTATATTTTCCTCCAGTTGGATTTCTACCTTCCTGGCAAATTCAGGTGCTGTCATATTCCTTTTTTCCGCATCCACCATTTTTACGGTAATCTCTGCCGCATATGGTGTGGCCTGGCTTCCGGACATGCTTCCTGTGGTCTGCCCCACTGTGGTGAACAAACCGGTCACTTCAGGCATTTTGGAAATAAAGTTTTCCACTTCCCGGGTTTTGAAATTGGTTTCTTCCAAAGTGGAAGATTTGGGCAACTCCAACCTCATAATAAATTCCCCTTTGTCACCCTGACTCACAAATTCACTTCCGATAAAGCCATTGCTAACCAGCATAAAGGAAGAAACAAACAGCACAAGAGTAACTACCAGTGTAACGATTTTGTTATTAAAAGACCATTTCAGGATTCCAGTCAACCAATCCACCACACTGTCCAACATCTTCTCAAAGCCATTGACAATCCGGCCAAATATACTTTTCGGATTGATATGCTCCAGCTTAGAAAAGCGGCTGGTCAACAAGGGTATCAAGGTAAAGGCCACCAACAAACTCATTAAGGTCGCTACGGCCACTGTAATACTAAATTGGGTTAAAATTCCTGCAATCAATCCTCCGGTCATGGAAAGCGGCACAAACACTACCACAATCACCAGGGTAATAGAGGTTACAGTGCCTCCAATTTCCCGGATCCCATCATAGGAAGCTTGTATGGCAGATTTCCCTTTTTCCATATGCCGGTAAATGTTCTCAATTACCACAATAGCATCATCCACCAGGATCCCCACCACCAGTGAAAGAGCCAATAAACTCATCAGGTTCAAGGTAAATCCAGCCAGATACATCAGGGTAAAAGTGGCAATAATGGAAGCAGGCACAGCAATCATTACAATCAAAGCATTCCGGAAACTGTGCAGGAACAAGAGCATAATTGCAGCCACCAACAATACCGCAATCATCAAATCGTGAATCACTGCTTCCGCAGCTTCCAGGGTAAAGTCAGAGGAATCCTGGGAGACCTCAAACTTCAAATCACTTCCCTGGTAAGTGGCTTCCAAATCAGCCAATGCCTCATCAACCCTTTCTGCCACATCCACTGCATTGGCATCCGATTGTTTTTGGATGGTTATCCCAATGGCGCTATTGCCATTCAGCCGACTTAGAATTTCCTCTTCCTTATTGGAGTCAACCACCTCAGCCACATCATTAACTTTTATGGTAGATCCACCCATATTGCTGACCACCAATTCCCCGATCTCATTCACGCTGGTGAATTTCCCCGCAAGCCGGATCAAAATCTGTTCATCATCACTTTTTAATTTTCCGGTTGGGAAATCCAGGTTGGCAGAAGTTATGGCCTGGTTGACCTGTAAGGGAGAAATCCCATAAGCTTCCAATTTATTCTGGTTCAGGTTGACCTTAATTTCCCTTTCTGCGCCACCCAAAAGATTAACCTGGGCCACGCCGTCAATTTGGGCCAAGGTTGGCTGGATCCTCTGGTCCATCAGGTCATAAAATTCTGTTGCGGTCAGGGAAGAATAAGCCCCCATTTGCATGATTGGCATATCGTCCAGGCTAAATTTTCCCAAGGCCGGCGGATCCGCATCTTCCGGCAAATCCCCCAAAACAGCATCAATTTTCCGCTGTGCATCTTGCATGGCAATATCCACATCCACATCATCATCCAGTTCTATGGTAATGATGGAAAAACTTTCCAATGAGGTGGATTTCATCACATCTATTCCTTCAAGCGATGCCAGGGCATCCTCCAGCTCACGGGTTACAGAATTTTCCACCTCAGTAGGTGCAGCCCCCGGGTAAAGGGTAGATACCGTCACCACATTGGGGCTGAATTTGGGCAAAAGTTCATAAGACATCTGGCTGTAAGAAAACAGGCCCAGCAATGTCAGAATGGTAAACAGCACCACCACAATGGTGGACCGTTTGATTGATATTTTTGTGATCTGCAAATCCTTCTATTTTTCAGCTTACAGTTCAGTGACAGGCATTCCATCACGCAAATTGATCAAGCCGGAAGTCACCAGCTTTTCTCCTTCTTTCAAGCCATCCAACAGGACAAGTTTATCCTCTCCCATTGGAGCCAATTTTACAGGTTTCAATACTGCTTTACCGTCTTCCAGCACATATACCTCTGGATTTTTGACCCCATTGACCAAGGCTTTACGGTCAATAAGAATGGCTTCCCGGGAAGGGTAATCAAAGGAGGCATAAGCAAACATGCCCGGTTTGATTTCATCTGATTTTTCCTCTAAATCAATTTCCACCTCATACCGGAGGGAGCCATCTCCCTTGGCACTGGTAAAGCTTACTTTTCCTTTAAATTCTTTCTCTGGCAACACCCCCACTTTAACTTCCACTTCATCTCCGGTTTGAATGCGGGCAATTTCTGATTCTGAAACTTTCACCACCAGCTTTGCCGGATGTACATTCACAATGTCTACCACTTTCATGCCCGGGCTCATTAAGGTTCCGATTTCGTTATAATCCTCATTGATATAGCCTGATATTGGAGCAGTAATAACAGTATTGGCCAAACGTTTCTTGATCATTTTGACCTGAGATTCATTCATTTTGGCGGCATTCCTGATTTCTTCCAGTTGCTTTTCGGTGATGGCTTCTGTTCCGGCCAAATTTTCATACCTGGCAAGGTCTTTTTTGCTTTGACGCAGTTTTACTTGCGCAATAAACAATTCTGATTGTAAAAGTTCATCATCCAATTTGGCGATGACATCTCCTTTTTTCACATAGGCCCCTTTTCCCCTATAGACCTTTACCACCTTTCCACTGGCCTCTGACTTGAGGGTCAATTCCTGGCTGGGAACAAATTTGCCATTAGAAGTAAAGGAGACTTTATAACTTGACTTGGAAATTTTTTGAGTCCTTACAGGAATAGACTCACTGGTTTTCATGGCCTGCTCGGCCTTCACTTCCATTTCCTGTTTGTTTTTGAAAAGGGTAAAGCCAATGCTTGCCGCTATTATGACTAATACTATAGGTGTGATTATCTTTTTCATAGCAAATGTTGATTGATATGTTGGAAAGAGGGTTTCCGTACTTTTGAAGGGGAATTAGGGTTGATAGATTTTTTCAATATTTCCAGTGGATTTATACAAATCCGCTTGGGCTGTTTTGACATTGATGATTTGGTTGTAAAAGGCAGACCTTGCTTCCCTAAGGGCTGTTTCTGCATCCAATAAATCCGTCAATGGGGCCAGGCCTTCTTTGTATAATTTTTCGGTTTGGTCAAAAACATCCTCGGACAAATCCAGATTGGACTCCTGGGCATGGAGGCTCTTGAGGGAATTCCCCAACTTTTTCCGGGCATTCAGGTACTCTGCCCGGGCAGCCTGCTCTGTCATAAACTGGTCCTGCTTAAGTTTTTCAGATTTCACCCTGGCCTGGGCGATTTTGTTTTTCTTTTGGAACCCATCGAAGATGGGTAAACTCAATTTCAACCCAACCAGACTTCCCCTGTACCACACATGGCTATCGGATATAAAATCAAATTCCCTTGAAAAGGCATTATAATTCAAATCAGCAAAAGCCGAAAGGGTCGGGTAGTACCCGGACTGGATATTTTTGATGTTCAATGCATTTAGCTCTAATTGCTTGTCCAATACTTGCAGGTCATAGCGATCACTGAGCTGGGCATTGGCTGCCAAAGAACGAACAGGCAGGTTTTGGTCATTAAAATCATATGGAGCTAGTTCCAAATCCACATCTACCGGCAAGCCCATCACCAGCTTGAGGTAATTGGTTCGCTGTTCGATGACGATTTCCAGATTGTCCATTTGGGTTTCCAGGGTGGTCAGGTTCACCTTTACCCTGTTATGGTCCACCTTCCTGGCCAAATCATTTTCATATTGGGCCTTGATGATTTTTTCCAGTCTGCTCAGCTTATCATGGTTGGCCTGGAGATTATTCAATTGTAGCTGAGTGGCAATGACCCCATAATAATTGAGGGAAATATCATAAATGATGTCTTCCTCGGTCTTTTGGGTCAAGAGGCGGTAAAACTCCTCAGATGACTGGACTGCCTTAAGGCCCACCAAATAAGATTGGCTAAAAAGCAATTGGTTAATCTGAAATCCAGCTTTTATGCTTTGGGGCACCCCAAAGGAAATCACATCCACCCCGTTTGGGTCAGATTCCGGGTTCAGGACCCCGCCAGGGATGGCCTGGGGAAATACATCCAGGAAATTATTATAATTTCCATAGGCATTTATCTGGGGCATTCCGGAACCGGTGATTTCCTTTCGCTGGAAATCTGCTGCTGATTCATCTAATTGGGCCTTTTTGATATCCGTATTGTGTTTTAAACCCAATTTGATGCATTCCTGAAGCGTAAAGGGGTGGTCATTTTCAATGATCCCCTGAGCAAATCCACTGCTTGAAAACAAAAAAACAGCGATCAGTCCTGTCCAAAGTTGTTTTATCATTTTATTAATTTATAGTTAGTTACTTATTATTTTTTTTGTTCAGAATTTTATGAACTAAATGAATAAATTTTTTTTACGACTCCGATTTGGTATGCAAACGATCATATTTTTCAATGAGCTTGGGCATTTCTTCTTTCATGAAATCAATAAATTGTTGAAACTCCAGAATACACTGATTAAACTCAAGATTCTTTTCTGATCTGGCTTTCATCACTTCTTTAAGCAAAGAGCTTATTCTAAAGATCCCTTGAAGATCTTCTTTCATATCATTTCTCCAGTCCCTAGTTCTCAACTTAAAATATCTTTTTCGCTCACCCGGTTTCGTGGTGTATTCCACCTTATTCATGCTTTGGAGCAGGGTTAGTGCATTGCTGACAGCACTTTTACTTACGGACAAATAATCCTTGATCTCATCAAAAGTAGCCTCTGCCTCATCCAAAACTAACAACAAACCCATTATTCTACCCAAAATGGGTTGATGCCCTTTTTTCTCGAAAAAGACGCCTATTCGTTCAATAATTTCCTGTTGTTGTGCAGTTAACTTCATAATCCTTAACCCCTTCTTGAGAACCTAACGACACAAAGATACAAAAGGTTTTGTTAGTTCATAAAAAGGAGAACCAAAAATTTTGTTTGGATGGGTGGCCGTAAATTAAAGGAAGGATATTAATTGTACTTTTTAAATATTAAAAAATTCATTATTGGTATTTCATATTAATCATTAACCTTTTACTATTTTTTTTTATATACTAACAGGATATTGAATTTTTATCTCTGATACCAATAGTTCAAGTCTCCTGGCTTAAACTTTATCAACTGAAGTCTCCTGACTGCACCATTCTTTAAAAATACCGCAGTCTGGAGGATGCGGGTAGTAATGATCTAAAGTCTATAGACTTTGACCCATCTTCCCTCCTTTGACCATTCCCTCCCTAACCGTCATTTCAAAATCTCTCTGGAAATGACCAATTTCTGAATTTCTGAGGTACCTTCCCCTATGGTGCAGAGTTTTACATCCCGATAGTATTTTTCTACTGGGTAATCTTTGACAAAGCCATAACCTCCAAAAATCTGAACGGCTTCATTGGAAATTTTTACAGCTACCTCAGAAGCATAATATTTGGCTTTGGCACTGGCAAGTGTGACTTTTTCTCCCCGGTTTTTAAGGTCTGCTGCCTTAAAAGTCAATAATTTGGCAGCCTCCAGCTGGGTGGCCATATCAGCCAATTTGAAAGAAATCCCCTGATAACTGCTGATAGGTTGATCAAACTGGTGCCGCTCTTTGGCATATTGTATGGATGCTTCCAAAGCTCCTTCTGCGATACCCAGGGACAAAGCTGCAATGGATATCCTTCCACCATCCAACACTTTCATAGATTGGACAAATCCCTCTCCTACTTCACCCAGCACTTGGCTTTTGTGGACCTTGCAATCCTCAAAAATCATCTCAGCGGTTTCTGAAGTCCGCATGCCCATTTTATCCTCTTTTCTTCCTCCTCTCATACCCGGAGTACCCTTTTCAATCACAAATGCCGTCATCCCTCGGGACTCCCGCAATTTCCCTGTTCTGGCAATGATCACGGCAATATCCCCGGAAACACCATGGGTAATAAAATTCTTGGCTCCGTTGATCACAAAGTAATCCCCATCCTGCACGGCGGTTGTTCGCATATTGGCTGCATCTGATCCGGTATTGGGTTCAGTAAGTCCCCAAGCCCCTAGCGCTTCACAGGTAGCCAACTTGGGGAGGTAGCTCTTTTTTTGCTCTTCATTACCAAAAAGCATTATATGGCCGCAACAAAGCGAATTGTGGGCAGCCATGGACAAGCCTACCCCAGGATCCAGTTTGGACAATTCCATAATAGCCGTTACATATTCAAAGTAACCAAACCCGCTGCCTCCATATTCTGTGGGCACCAGCACCCCCATTAACCCTAACTCCCCCATCTTTTTAAAAAGTGGCAATGGAAATAGCTGTTTATCATCCCATTCTTTCCGAAACGGAGTGATTTCCTTCGCACCAAAATCCCTGATCATCTGGGCAATCATGGACTGGTTTTCATTAAAATCAAAATTCATCATAAGGATAATTGTTTAGGGCCCTATCTTTAAACTATAAAAAATTTAAAGGCAGCTTTGGCTCTTTTCCGATAGCTTCCTTATTGTTAAGATATTAACTTCCAGGGAAAAAATAAGTTTACTACCCATTAAATACAGTTAATTATTTTTAGAGGCTATTGATTACTATATATTTGTCATGAATTTTCATAAAACCTATTACCCCTATAAAAGAAGCTAATTATGAAACAAATTTTGATTACCGGCGGAGCCGGCTATATAGGATCCCATACCGCAGTAGCTTTGGTCAATGCCGGATTTGAACCTATCATCATAGATAACTTTTCAAATTCCAATAAAAATGTGCTTCAAGGTCTGGAGGCCATCTTGAGCAAGCCGGTCAAATACTACGAAGGAGACTGCAATGACCGGAAAATGATGGAAAAAATTTTCAAGGAAAATGATTTGCAAGGGGTTATCCACTTTGCTGCCAGCAAAGCGGTTGGAGAAAGCACTCAAATTCCTTTGACCTATTACAGCAATAATATCAATTCCCTGATCATCCTTCTTGAAACTATGAAGGAGTTTGGGGTAAAAGATATTGTTTTTTCTTCTTCCTGCACCGTTTATGGGCAGCCTGATGAACTGCCGGTAAAAGAAACCACACCGAGAAAAGATGCGGAAAGCCCCTATGGCAACACCAAAAAGATCTGCGAAGATATCCTTACCGACCATATCAAGAGCGGTGCTGAAGCAAGGGTAATTGCTTTGAGGTATTTTAATCCAATTGGTGCTCACCCTTCCTCCAAAATCGGGGAACTTCCATTGGGAGTACCTGCCAACTTGGTTCCATTCGTTACCCAGACTGG
This sequence comes from Echinicola jeungdonensis, assembly GCF_030409905.1. Lineage (NCBI taxonomy): Bacteria > Pseudomonadati > Bacteroidota > Cytophagia > Cytophagales > Cyclobacteriaceae > Echinicola > Echinicola jeungdonensis. Next base: position 2,019,950 of record NZ_JAUFQT010000001.1, on the reverse strand, counting down.
AGCAGGGATCAGGGAAAAAATCACTGTATTTGGGGATGATTACAATACCCCTGACGGCACTTGTATCCGTGATTATATCCATGTGATGGATCTTGCAGACGCCCATGTAAAATCAATCGAATACCTGGCGGACAAAAAGAACAATTTCTTTGACCTATTCAATGTGGGCACCGGTAATGGAAACTCTGTTATGGAAGTGATAAAAGCTTTTGAAAAAGTAAGTGGAAAACCATTGAATTACGAAATTGGAGCCAGAAGGGCTGGTGACATCGAAAAAGTTTGGGCCAACACCGACAAGGTTTCTTCTGTTCTGGGTTGGTCCCCTAAGTATGGACTGGAAGATGCACTGAAAGATGCCTGGAATTGGCAGCTTCATTTGGGCAAAGAAAAAGTTTAATAATTCGAAAAATTACCCTCTGAATCCCAAGACAGTACAGGACGGTTTTTAGAAGTCAAGTAATTAATTTTAACCTATAATTAATACTACGAGTTTTAATTAGGGGTTTATTAATCGAAAACCATTTGCTTCATAAGCAAATGGTTTTTTTATTTTCACTTGACTTTAAAGCGCTTTTTTTAACTCAGCAGTTGCAAAAACACCAACTTCAATTTAGGTTAACGGTTAACCGTTCCCAGCCTCGCACTATTATTTAACAACATGCTGTAAAACAAAGATTTTCAGAACTTTAATTCTTTTCTTATAAAAGTAAATTTGTCGAACCGTGGAATTGTCGAATTACCTATTAATGCATTAGCCAGCGATCATTGCTCTTTATTCTTATTTCTTGGTTCTGTTATATCATTAGATCTGATGGGCCGGAGTGGGCACTCAATACTTACTACTCATGACTCAAATCTCCTTTACCCATTTCCTTTACCTCCTCATGTTTGGGCTGAACCATATGCACCGGCACCAAATAACTTACAATGATCACTGCCATCAATAGTAATAGTTGATTCTGAAAAGGTTGATAAAATGCCCAACATCCCCCAATTGCACTGACCACCCCTGCCCAGATCATTGGCTTAAACTGCAGGATCATTCCTGTAGCATAACCAGCGGTTCCATATAAAATCAAACAGATAGGGTAAATCACCAACCAACCTAATTCACTCGCACTGAACAGGACTGCTATAACTGCCAGGGCCATTCCTCCCCAAATGCCGGCCATCACCCTTCCCATATAGGTTCTTACCCTGGAAGCCTTTCTTTTTTTGGCCAAATAAATAAAATGGACCACGGCACCCAAAAACATAAAAGCCCAAACTCTATAAGGCTCCGAATATTCATATAAATAACCAAAAACATAATGGGTGAAGGCGCAGGCCAAGGTCAAATACCCCCACATAAAGTACAACAATCGGTCATGATAAATACTAAACCGGGTTTCCTCAATCATCGACTGTATTACCTGTGTACTTTCCCCGACTTTCGACTTGTTTGATTTTTTATGCATAACAATGTGGGTTAATGGATTTATTTGTCATTTTCGCCAAAAAATGCTCCAATTCCTTTTATATAATTTAAGGCCCTCAATTGTTTAAAACAAGCTATAAGCCTTGTATTTCAAACCCTTAACTGAATTGACCTTGCTAAAACATTTCAGGATGTTGCAGAATCCTTATGCGGGGGTTGGTGAGGATACAAACCATGGTTTTAGAAGTAAAAATCGTATGATTTCCGATAGGGGCTTTGAAAGGCTTTATTGAGCATTCCTGTGCATTAGCGGAAATTGGTTTCCTCAATTTTGATTGCTGGCCGCTAAAGCTGGAAAGTTTTCGTTCCATAGCCCGGGTGGCAGCTTTTGAGAAGCAGCTGCCCGGGGTTATTTTAGTAGGACCCGCCTGGCGGGTCCTTTAGTTTATCTTATTTATTACCCATTACCTCTAATATTTAGCTTGTAGGGATATTCCTACATGGAAGAACTGGATTTGCAACAAAAAACTGGACAAATGATTAAGCTCTATGTTAATATAATAACGCCTGCCGCGGGCTCCTCAAATTGTCAGTGCGATATTGAAAAAAAAATCACCCTGACAATTTCGAGGTCAGTCTTTATACGGTAATTTTTTTGTTGGTTTTTCCGAACTGATCAGGTGATAGGTACCCAAGTGAGGAGTGTCTCCTGTTCCTATTGTACCAGATTTCAATAAATTCGAAAATTTCCTGTTTTGCTTGCATTACTGATCCGTATTTACGGTATCCTGTTTCCGATTTCAGGATTTTGAAGAAGTTTTCAGCTACTGCATTGTCCCAGCAGTTTCCTTTTCTGCTCATGCTCTGCCTCACCTTTTCAGAATCGAGTTCATTCTTGAATTCACCGCAGGCATATTGTACGCCCCTGTCTGAATGGAAAACCAGGTCTCTGAAAAAAGGCCTGTTGATCTGTGCCATTCGCCATGCCGGTATAACTGTTGCCCCGGCATGCATGGTGGTGGACATCGACCATCCGATTATCTTACGGTCATACAGGTCCATGATCATGGTCAGGTAAAGCCATCCCTCTTCTGTCCAGATGTAGGTAATGTCCGATACCCATGATTTTGCAGGGCCATCAGGGCTGAAGTTCCTGTTAAGCAGGTTCGGACTGATTCTGAAACTGTGGTTAGATTCAGTGGTACAGACACTGAACTTCCCCGATATCACACTCCTGAGCCCATTTGCTTTCATTATCCTGGCAACCCTTGGCCTGGACACCGAAAAGCCCCTGTCCCTAAGCTCAATGGTTATCTTCGGACTTCCATACCGGCACTTGCTTTCAGCATAGATTTTATGGATTTCCCTGGATACTTCTTCTCGCTCCTCAGCACATTTGGATGGTTTTCGGTTAAGCCAGCCATAAAAACCGCTTCTGCTTACTTTAAAAACCCTGCACATCTTTTCAACAGCAAACTCGTGCCTGTGAGCCCTTATGAACCGGAATATTTGTTGTCCCCCTTGGAAAAGATGCTTACTGCCTTTTTTAGAATATCACGCTCCAGTTCGGCTTCTTTCAGGGCTTTTTTCAAGGCAAGGATTTCTTTCTCTTCTTCTGTTAGATGCTGTTTCCCGTTTCCGGGAAAGCTGCTGGATTCACTTGCTTTAAATTCCCTGGCCCAACGCCTGACCAGGTCTGGTCCAATCCCAAGTTCTCTTCCAACTTCAGTACTTGTTTTTCCATTCAAATGAAGCTCTACGGCCATCGTTTTAAAGGCCTTGTCAAATGTTCTCCTTTCTCTATTACTCATTGTTTCAAATTTAAGAAAAGAGCTTAACTTATTGTCCAGTCAAAGGTATACACTCCAAACTCTTTTCACCACAGTCTCTACTGCATTGGGGATGATGAGAAAAGAAGCCTAATTAAGCCTTCAAAAATAATAACCCTGGGTGAAACCCGGGGAAGGTAAAAATGATAGGAACCCATCAACCCCATTGGGGGTTGAACCATCCCAAACATTTCAAAATGTACTATTCAGGTAGTCCAGCAGAATTTTTAATCTATGCTCTTGGCTTTAAACTCTTTACTCATTTTTCCATTGATATGGGTGAGGAATGCCCCAAAAACCTGAGTGCAACTAAAAAAGACCGGATTTCGATATCAGCCGTCATTTCCCAATTGGAAAGCCTTCGACAGGGGACGAACCATTTTGAATTTAAAAAATGGTGTGGTTATCCAGTTTTTGAAAGTTGAGACTGCCACGGCTTCCTCCCCGCCACCCATTACAAAGCCTCGCAGTGACGTTTTTAGATACGAGTTGAGGTTATTTTTAAAAAAATACCCTGTCCGTTTTCCATTAAATTGGAAACCAAACAGGGATTTGAAAAGCCCCTTTTAGGGTATTTTAAACTCTTTTATTGTATATATGGAAATGAAAACCGGTAACTTCCAGACCCCAAGGTTACAGAAACTTTCCCGGATGGATCTGTTTCCAACCCTCCAATACCTTTTAATTCTCCCAAAACTTTATTGTCCCATTCAATGTCGCTTAGTTGCTCAACAGGGAATTTGACTTTTGCTTGGGTATTTGGCGGCACAGTTACTTCCCAAGAGATGGATTTCCTTCTTTTTTCCCAATGACTGCCAATGGTACCATATTGGGAATCAAAGGAAGCATTGACATGATCCAAATCCTCCACAAATGTTGGATCCAGAATAAACTGCTTAAACCCTGGAGCTTTAGGGTCAGCCTGGATGCCAGCAAGGTTTTCATAAAACCAAAGGTTCAGATCCCCTAACAACATCGTATGGTTTTGGGAATTCATGGAGGCTTTTGCCACATTACCATGCCAAAGTTCCCAAATGGTAGTAGCTCCATTTTCCAACATATAACCCCAGCTTGGATAGGTGCGATTGGTGGCCAATTGAAAGGCAAGATCTGCTCGTCCAAATTTGGTAAGGGTCCTCATCAACCATTGGGTACCTATCAGGCCGGTGCTGAGGTGCCCGTCATTTTCCACCTCAATGGTATGGACAATATGATCAAAAACCTCTTGCTCCTTTTCCTGAGAAACCATTCCAAAGTAAAGGGGCAAAATATTATCGGTCATTTTCCCTTTCCCATAATATCCTTCTTCATTATAAAATTCTTCCTCAAAAGCTTTGCCCACTTTATCCCTCAACTCCAGGTAGGCAGGGATATCCTGGTCCTCTCCGATGATTTTGGCAAACTTCGCCATCATGTTCATAAAGTGGAAATAATAAGCAGTGGAGATCAACTCACTTGGCCTTTTGACATCAGCATTTTGTCCGGTTCCTGCCTCAATGGATGGAGGGGGAACTACCCAGTCCCCATAGCTGTCCTTGGTCACAATATAATTTTCGTTCATGTAGCGGTCACGCATATATTCCAACCACTTTTTCATAGCCGGATAGTTGTCTTCCAGGACTTTCACATCTCCGGTTTGCAGGTAAAGCATATCTGCAATCATCAGGAGAGTTCCTGGCCAGGTCATATTATCACTGTAATACCGCCAATAAGCGGGAGCCACATCCGGGAGGCATCCATCAGCTTTTTGTCCCCTTCTGATATCCTCCAACCACTTGGTATAAAGCCTGGAATTATCAAAAATAAAATTCTCTCCATGGGCTCCCACAGCCCGGTCTCCCAACCAAGGTTGTCTTTCATTCCTTTGTGGACAATCCACAGGCATTCCCTTGTAATTACCAGCAATGCCCCACCACGCGTTTTGGTAAATTTGGTTTATGGTAGCATTAGAAGTTAAAAATTTTCCTACCGTTTGAATATTATCATAGACCATCTTGCCCACAAAATCATCCATGGTGGGAGTTCCCGGATAATTGCTAACTTCCACATATCTGAATCCATGATATGTAAATTTAGGCTCCCAGGATTCCTCACCTTCCCCCTTTAAAATGTAGGTATCAGTTACCTTGGCATCCCGGAGATTGGCCATAAAAAGTTCACCATCTTCTTCTAAGGATTCGGCAAATCTCAATTTCACAGTATCCCCCTCCTGTCCTTTGACCTTCATCTGAATCCATCCGACCATATTTTGGCCCATATCCAAGATATATCGGTTTTGATCCAATTGGGTGATATCCACTGGCTGGATTTCCTGCATGACCTTCATGTTTTCATTCAGTTGTGCTTCAAAATCCCCTCTTGGTTCTTGCACATATTCGGCCTGAAGCCAATTTGAATCATCAAAGCCGGGCTTAGTCCAGCCTGGAAATTCTTTTCGGGCATCATAAAACTCCCCATCATATTCATTGTTATTTCTGATGGGGCCATCTGCTGTTCCCTTCCAGTCATCGCTTGAATAAACCACTTTCCGGCTTCCATCTTTGAATTTGATTTCCATATGGAAAACCATTTTTGGAAAGCCATAATTTTTGATCTTATAAGGCTTATAATGAGGACGCATGGTAAAATAACGGCCATTACCCAAGGCTACCCCAATGGCATTGTCCCCCTTTGACTGAAGCATTTCAGTTACATCAAAAGCATTGTATTTGACATTTTCCACGTAATCTGTCGGAGCAGGGGCCAAAACGGCATCACCCACTTTTTGACCGTTAAGGTGGAATTCATAAAGCCCCAAGCCAATAATATAGGCTGTAGCCGATTCTATCTCCTTATCCAGTTCAAATTCAGTCCTGAAATATCTTGCTCCTAGGGTGGGAAACTTCTCCTCACTTTCCCCTGGAAATGTCCTGTCAAAACCAATCCAGCGGCCCCACCAATCTTTGTAATACAATAAGCCCTGCTTCCAATATTTCACTTCACTCCATTCAGTTTCTCCCTGATTGGTCCAGACTTTAACCTTCCAATAACAGGGTGTATTGCTTTGCAGGGTCTTTCCTTCATACCGGACCTGAACACTTTGGTCACTATTTACTTTTCCGGAATTCCACAGGTCAGCTTCCCCCGGAGTTAATTTATCGGGACTTGTGGCCACCAAAACATGATAGGATGTCTGTTGGGTGTTCCTTGTCTCAGCATTGATTTTCCAACTCAGTCTGGGCTGAGGCAAATCGATTCCCACAGGGTTTGTCAGTTGTTCCACCTGCAATTCTTCAAGTGAGATGGCTTTGCTTTCCTCTGATGGAGGATCAAATGCCAATACTTGACTCCAGGAATTGACCAAAAGAATGGTCAAGATAACGGATAGGAAATTTTTCATTTTTTTTAGGATTTCAAGGGTTTTGGGTTTGTATTGATCAATTGCTTACAAGCTTATTTGACTTATAATGAAACAAAGTTTAATCTTTACCGTCATTGCCCCGTGGGGACGCCTATGGCGCGAATCCCGGTGATCAGGGAAGACGCAATCTCTTCATTAAAATGGAGACTCCCGCTGCTCCCCCAACAAATCTCCCACTTCCCCTCAGAGTGACGATTTTTAATACCAAAAAGGAGACCCCTACAGAAGTCCCCTTTTCATATCAAACAATCTAATCAAACCTATTTCTTAGCAACAATACGTTCAAGATTTTCAGAAGAGGCTATTTCTTTCCCGTTAATCAGGACATGTAAGCCTTTTCCTTTGTTATATTTTTCTCCTGTTTTGTCCCAGAAAATAGTCAGGATATCTCCTTCATATTTTACATTATCCAGGCAAAACCAATCCCATTTTCCTTCAGGAACCAGGGGATTAACTTCTATTTTTTCATCAGCTCTTGGTCTAAATCCTACTAGGCCGGTGATAATCATATCATTGAAGGTCGAATGGTTATAATAACGGCTTCTTTCCTCATCACCTTTCAACCAAAAACCTGTTTTCTCATCCAAATACTCTCCGATATATGGTCTTCCCCTGTAATATTGGGATTCCACATACCTGTTCATATGATGGAAATAATCCTCCTCATCAACCATACTTTGATCATAGTTGTTAAACAGATTGGCCATAGCAGTTAATGTTTGAGAAGTGGCAAAAGGCCATACTGCCCCGTCCCATTCGCAATTACAACATCCATGGGTTCTGAATTCCGGGTGACGACATTCTGCAGTTGTCAGGCCAAAGGGTGCCATAAAACCACCTTGATCGGTCACCTGGTCCCAAGCAGCATGATATGGATTCTCGTCTTTGGGAAGGTTGAAATACCAAGGGATAAACCCGATGGCCTCGCGAACTTCTGCAAATCCACCTTCTTCTTTCACCGTTTCAAAAAACAAGCGGTCTTGGTTCCAAAGATTTTTGTGAACCCTTTCCCGCTGTTTTTCTGCTTTTTCCTCGTATTTTTTAGCCAGGTCTTCATCACCTTTCATCCTTGCGATTTTGGCAATGGCTTTGGCATTTCCGTACATATAGCTATTGATGGTAGGCCGGACATTTTCCACATGGCGGCCTCCACTGATGGATTCTTCCATGCCATCCTTCACATCGATTTGCCAAAACAAACCATCAGGTCTTTGCCTGTTCTTTTCCCAATTTTCGTATTCAGCTACCAAATCAGGTAACATGTCAATAATGAAACTGCTGTCGCCAGTGACCAAAAACCTGTTGTAAAGGGCATTGGCCGTCCAGCTACTGAAAGAATCCAGTTTTTTCATGGGCTTGCCGTCATTTCCACGGTACCAGGTATGGACAATTCCATCCAGGTATTTGGGGTTATGCAGCCATCGGGATTCATAAATATGATGGCCAAGAGCACAACTGATCAAATTGTATTTGTCAGAATAGGACCTTTCAACCAAAAACTCGGTCATGGCATAACCTACCGGAGTTTCTTTGATGTGTTTCCTCAAGGTCCACCATCTGTAATAGAATATCTCTTCAAAGTTCTTCTGAGGAGCTTCAAACAAGGGGACATTGGCTTTCATCCATTCCCAGGAATCTTCGTTTGGGATGGCCTGCTGGATATTTTCATCCTCCATCCTGTTAAAGTATTCCACATAATGTTTAAAATCCTCTTTCTTCAATATGGCAGGTCCCTTTTCTTTGGTAGAAGAAGCACAACCTGCCAGGCATATACCGACCAATAAGGCCGTAATTATCTTTGTAACTCTAGCGTATTGCATACACAATAATACCCGATTTATTTAACAGATCTTTCATGCTCTATGCTGGCCATGATTGCCGGGGCATTGGCTTTGGGATCATTTTCCTTGATAGGCTCAGAAATGTAATATTCAAAACTTCCATCCCTGTTGCCATCGCCTCCGAGGCCAGCTACGGAACAAGCATCAGTTACTGTTACCATTCCATTGTCCTCCACTTTGAAAAACTGTTCCACCAAGCCATCATATCCTTTGTGGGCAGTTGATAAATAATCCTCACTGATGTAACCTTCACGGATACTTTTATATAGGAAATAAACAAACATGGCTGTTCCGGAAGATTCAAGGTAGTTGCCTTCTCTGTCACCCTGATCCGTCACCTGGTACCAAACCCCAGTGGCATCGTCCTGATAACGTTGGATTCCTTCAGCCAGTTTTCCAGCAATTTCTATCAGTTTATCACGGTCTGGGTGGTCCTCAGGAACATAATCCAAAACGTCCACTACTGCCATGGCATACCAACCTATACTTCTGCTCCAGAAATTGTCTGACAGCCCGGTGTCTTTATTGGCCCAATCCTGCTCTTTGCTTTCATCCCAACCATGGTAAAAAAGCTGTTTTTCCGGATCATAATGCACCTTGGAAACCTCAATAATCTGATCGATGGCATCTTCTAATTGCTCGGGCTGGTCAAAGGCAGTTCCATAGGAAGCCAAAAATGGCCCGGCCATATATAACCCATCCAACCAAACTTGGTGTGGATATTTTTTCTTATGCCAAAAGCCTCCATCAGAAACCCTTGGGTGGTCCTCCAACTGCTTCATCAAAGAATCCAGGGCCTTTTTGTATTTCTCTTCACCAGTTTCCTGGTAAAGAGGAATCAATAATTTTCCAGAATTGATATTGTCAATATTGTAGGACTCCAGTTCATAAGTCCTGATGGTGCCGTCCTCTTTGATAATGTCTTCACCAAATTGCTTGATCAGCTCAAAATACTTTTCATCACCAGTATATTCCCTCATATCCAACATCGCTTTCCCGATCAAACCTTCGTGATAACCCCAATAGGGCTCGCCAGTCATCCAATCTTTATAGCGTTTCATGTCAGATTCAGCCAGCCTAACCGACCATTTTTCGGATTGGGTCTCCTCGCTTGCTGTTTCCTGTTTCTGGTTGTTTTTGCCACCACAGGCCGACAAAAGCAAGGTTGCGGACATTAAAAATGATAGTCCCTTTGTCCTTATGCTTGGTATTTTCATGATTCTTTTTTTAATATTTTTCTTCAATTTCAAAATTTACGTCCCTTGATTGTGTAAGTTTTGCCTGCTTCTGTGGCCAGGTCAAACTCCTGGTATTCGGGCAAGTCAAGGGCGTTGAGTTCAGCTTTTTCGGAAATCAAAGGCTTCTTCACCTCCGGCATATCAAAGAAATGGTTGGGATTTTCCCCATCAGCGGCATTCAGACCCTTTCCGGAAAGATCAGTTTCCGCCCTTAACCTCAAATTGCCTCCCAAATAGGATTTGATAATCAGTTTTTCAACCTCATTATCTTTCCAGCTCAACTCCACAATTTCAAATCCACCCCTTGCTTTTATTCCTTTGATACTTCCTTCCTCCCAAACACTTGGCAGGGCAGGCAAAAGGTGAATTGCTCCCTCATGGCTTTGCATCAGCATTTCCGCAATTCCTGCCGTACAGCCAAAGTTTCCATCAATCTGAAAAGGTGGGTGCGCATCAAACATATTGGGATAAGTCCCGCCTCCCCTGGTTGATGGAGTCACCAGGCTCAAATGGTTGGTCAACAATTTATAGGCATGATCTCCATCCAGGAATCTTGCCCAAAGATTAACTTTCCAGCCCATTGACCAGCCTGTAGAAGGGTCTCCTCTAAAAATCAGGGAAGTTCTTGCTGCATCAAATAATTCAGGCGTCCTGAAAGGAGACACTTGATTGCTGGGGAAAACTCCATACAGGTGAGAAATGTGACGGTGCTTATCTTCGGGATCATCCCAATCATGCATCCATTCCTGCAACTGACCATATTGGCCTATTTGCATAGGTGCCAGCTTTTCTTTGGTGGCTTTCAGGGTATCTGCAAAATCGGCATCCTTATCCAGAATTTCTGTGGAACGAATGATGTTGGAAAAAAGGTCAAACATCAATTGGTTATCCATGGTCACACCTGCGGCAATGGTGGCACCGTGGATATGACTGTTTTCGGGTGAACTGGAAGGAGAAACTACCAGCCAACCATGTTCGGGTTCCTTGATCAGGACATCCAGATAAAACTGGGCTGCCCCCTTCATTATGGGATAGGCCTCCTCCAGGAAATCTTTATCACCAGTGTAAAGGTATCTTTCCCATAGGTGTTGGCTTAACCAAGCTCCACCGCTCGGCCACATGCCGGAGGCTGCATAATCGATTGGTCCGGAAATCCTCCAAATGTCCGTATTATGGTGCAAGACCCAACCACGGGCGCCATACATCATTTTTGCAGTTTCTTTTCCGGTTTCGCTGACTTCCCTGACCATTTGAAGGAATGGCTCATGCATTTCACTCAGGTTGGTCAATTCTGCCGGCCAATAATTCATTTCAGCATTGATATTGCAGGTGTATTTACTTTCCCAGGGAGGGGTCAGCATATCATTCCAGATGCCCTGCAAATTGGATGGTTGCCCACCTGGTTGGGAGCAGGAAATCAGCAAGTAACGGCCAAATTGGAAATAAAGGGCTGCCAACTGGGGGTCATTTCCATCTGCAAACTGCTTAATCCGCTGGTCTGTTGGATTTTGGATGGAATCTGTTTTTCCTAAATCTAAAGACACCCTGTCAAAAAATTGCTGATAATATTCGGTGTGGGCGTTTTTGATTTCCTTGTATTCCTTTGTCAAGGCTTTTTCCAAAATTTCCTTTGCCTTTTTCTCGTATTCTACAGAAAGGTCTTTGTAATTCTTGAAGTTGGTGGCAATGGAAATGTAAAGGGTTACTTCATCCGCATTTTTCACACTGATTAAGCCATCCTTAACTGCCAGCTCTCCACTTTTATGATTTGCTTTGATCCTTCCTTGGAATTTCACTCCCCCCCTTTGATCATCATGGGTACGGGAAACACCAGACAAGGTCAATTGATCTTCTCTTACCCTGGCTTCAGCATTGTCATGTGGGCTTGTCATGTTGATGGTACAGGTGATTTGTCCGGGCTTGTCTGCTGACAACCGTACCATGATCACATCATTTTCAAAAGCACTAAAAACTTCCCTTTTGAAGTCAACTCCATCAACGGTATAAGAAACTGAGGAAACCGCATTTTCTAAGTCCAGATCACGGTAATAATTATTATAATCCTGATGACCTGGAAAAGAGATAAAAACATCTCCAAAAGTTTCATAAGGCATACCATCATTGGTCTGGGACATGATTTTGTCATTGGCCAATTCCTGGGCCGCCTGGTAATTCCCTTCAAAGATCAGCTTTTGAACCAAAGGAATCGCATCCTTGGCCTTTTTATGGGCATTGCTATTGGGAGAGCCTGCCCAGATGGTCTCTTCATTCAACTGTAATCTTTCCATGGCAGGAGCCCCAAAAACCATGGCTCCCAATCTACCATTGCCCACCGGCAAAGCTTCGTTCCAATTGGAAGCAGGTTCATTATACCACAGTTTCCAAGGAGTTTCACGGGATTGGGCCATCAGGACGGTATTGGTAATTAAAAAGAACAATACAGCCAGCTTCATCCAGAATTTCATCATTGTACGAGTTAGTTTGAAAATTAATGGTCTATCGACCAGCGTTTTATTTTGGGTAAAATCATTTCCTTTCCCGGGGAATATCAGTTATAATCAAGCTCTTTCGGATAATTTGATAAATCACCAAAATGGCCAAACAGGAAAAATTGCTTTTTCCCATGGGTATCTATCAAATAGACCTGGAATTATTGGGCTTTTTCCAACATATGGTAAAGTGCTTCAAGGCCTTTGATGGCACCTTTTGGCAGGTCTTCCCCGTCTTTTCCAAACACTTTTAATTCCTCCTCGGATTCGAGTGTAACGTCATCCTCCTTAACCAATCCGTTTTCACCTAAAACTTTTTCAATGTCCAGGCCCAGGTATTTGGCCATAAAAGGATACATGGATTGTCGTTTGGAAACTTTATAATTATGGCCTTCTTCCGGGAAATGGGAATTTTTCACTTTATCCTTTTCTCCATAAAAACCATAAATATATTCGATAAACGGAAATTCTAATTCGGGTACAGTGTGGGTCCAATCTCCTCCATCGGAGATCACCAAAAGAGGCTTTGGGGATGCCATAGCGGCAATTTCTGCATTGTTGGTTCCTCCTCCACAGAGATGAATGGGCTTGCCGCTTTCGCAAGGGCAACCTCCAGAAAAATGAGAAGAAAGCATCACTACCGGTACGGACACTTCAATGCGATCATCTATGGCTGTCAATAACATAGTCTGGGAACCTCCACCAGAACCTCCTGTAATCCCAACTTTATCGGGATCCGTTTCCGGAAGCGAGGTCAGGTAGTCCAGCCACTTTATTCCATTCCATGTTTGGATGGTATGGGCAATGCTTGTCTTGTGAGCTGTGGAAGGGAATTGTAAACGGGATTCCCCCCAGGCAAAAAGGTCATAACTGACTACCACAGCTCCCATTTTAGCCAATATTGAACAGCGGATTTGTTCACTTTCCCTGTATCTTCCCTGGCCAAAGTGGCCGTTGGGAGTAATGATAACGGGATGGTTTTTCTTAAAAGGCCTGGGTTTATACACCGATCCGGTAGTATAAACACCAGGCAAAACTTCTAAGGCTACATTTTCAACAGAATAGCCTTTGTATTTTCTTCTTTGGGTTATGATCGGTTGGGATGCTGGAGTCTCGGGCAAGTCATCTATGCCCAAAGCTTCAATCAAACAACTTTTCATTTCAGCTTTCCTGGATTCCCATTCCATTTTATTAGAATACAATCCGGAAAGGTAATTTAGATGATCTTCTCCAAAGGAGACAGACCTTCTTGGGTAATCAAATTTGGTAATTCTATAAAGTGCATTGGGTTTTTCAAAAAAGGTCAGGTCAAAAGGTGCCAACACTTGGGCAAGGGAAGTTTCTAAATTCCCCGGAACGATACGCCAAAATGCATAATCCAATTCCTTTCCTTCCACCAAATCTTCATTGTACTGGAGATTTATCTCAAAAACATCCTCAATACGGTCCAAAGTAGCTTTTAGTGTATTCCGGTATGCCTGGTCCGAATCCTGGGCTTTGGCCAGGAAAATGGTAGCACAGAGCATACTTGTCAGAAAAAAAGCCTTAAGGTTTAATGTGTTGAGCATATATTTATTTTGAAACTGAGCAGAATCTCCATTTCCCATTTTATGCAGTGGTTTTTTTCATTTCATAATATTTATATACAGCCTCAGGCCATACATAACTACCAGGCTTAATAGTAAGTACCAAATCGCTGTCCACTGCTTTCATGCGCACCACCCCGGGGCTAAGTTCCTGAAGCGGCAACAATGGTCCCATATGCAATTGTTGGATTACAGCAAAGGCTGTTGCTCCACCTTCAATCAATAATTCCCTAACAGGAACCCTATCCAGCACCTTGGCGACAGTTTCGGCTGTTTTGGTTTTCAGCACTTCGTTACTATTTTCAAAGGTGACTTTTTCTTTCCCTGCAGACATAATCACTTTATCACCTCCTTTTAGGTTTTTAGTGATTTCATCGCTCCATTTTGTTACACCACTTTCAGGGGCATTTGGACTTTTCAGTTCCTTAGGCATTAGGCTAAGGATAGTACCATTTTCCACTGCCTTGTCGATAAAGTTTTTGCTATTTTGGTGTGTACTTCCTGCTACCATCAGACTGTTGCCAAGGAAGGACAAAGGATCAGGTTCCTGTCCATGCATCCATTCAGGGAAATTTCTTTTCAAATACATTTCAAAGAATGCGGCACTACCAGATGGCAATACTGTGCTGTCCATCAAGCTTGCCCAGGCATACAAGTCTCCCATGGTTTTGGAATCCGGGATATTAAAACCTGGTTTGAGGTCTTGCTCCTCCGTAAACTTCCCTGTACAAACATTCAATTCCTCTTCCCTTAACAACTCTTTTACTGAACTGGAAGCAGCGGGAAATTCTGGGTCATCCTTAAAACTGGTTTCGTTCAAAGGTTTTTGGTCCACATAATAAATCCCATCTCTAATACTTCTGCCAGTATAAGGGTTGGCGGGAACCAACATCATCTTTTCCTTTTTGAATTGTGCCGCCAGGGCTTTCATTTCAGCGGCAACATGACCCCGCATTACGGAATCCGATTTTTTAAAGACATTGTCCACTTTCATTTCCACCAGGGCTTCGGCCAAACGCTTCGATTCCTTTATAGCGTCGGCTTCCTTCATGGATCGGGTATTGGAAGCTATGACCATTACCTTTGCTCCACTTACGGGTTTTACATCCAGTGAGAAGGACACCGGAATTCCCCATCTCAAACACACCCCTGCAATTTCAGCGGCTCCCGTAATATCATCGGCTATAACTGCTATCATATTTTTTTCTATTTAGAGCCATCGGAATGGCGTAATCAATCGCTAAATTCAATGCATCCTCTGATGCAATTCCTTGTCCGGCAATTTCAAAGGCAGTTCCATGGTCTACAGAAGTACGGATGATGGGCAAACCTAATGTAATATTTACCCCTTTCACACTTTCCATAGTCTTGGTCTCATTGTTCCATTTGAAGCCCACCATTTTAAATGGAATATGCCCCTGGTCATGGTACATGGCCACACATCCGTCATAATACCCTTGCACTGCTTTTGCGAATAGGGTATCCGGTGGTACTGGCCCTTCGGCCTCAAATCCCTCAGCTATGGATTCCTGAACTGCCGGTACAATTTCCCTTTCATCCTCCGTGCCGAATAAGCCTCCATCACCAGCATGAGGATTCAATCCTGCAACCCCAATTTTTGGTTTTTCAATACCAAATTGCACACATGCATCATGGAGTAACTTAATCACATCTTTCACCCGGTCTTTTTTGACAAGGTCACAGGCCTCTCTCAAGGCTACATGCGTAGTCACATGGATTACCCTAAGGTTTTGTTCCACCAAAAGCATGGCAAACTTCTTGGTTCCGGTGAATTCCGCATATATTTCCGTGTGGCCGGCATAATGATGGCCTGCCAAGTTAATAGATTCTTTATTAATGGGTGCAGTAACGGTTGCATCCACCTTTTCGGCCAAGGCCAGCTCTATGGCTTTTTTCACCGCTTCAAAAGCAGCATTTCCCGCCATTGCAGATACTTTGCCAAACTCCAATTGGGACTGGTCCACATTGGCCAGGTCAAATACATCCACTGTGCCAAGTCTAAACTGGGCCTCTCCCACATCATTGATGGCATTGACTTCCAAATTGGAATTCAAATGGGCTGCCATGTTCCGGATGGTGGCGGCATCACCGACCACCAAAGGCTTACATTTTTCAAAAAGACTGGCTTCCTGAAAACTTTTGATAATTATTTCCGGGCCTATCCCAGCGGGATCTCCCATTGATATGGCAATTATTGGTAACATCTTTTAATCTTAAAATAATCGACAATAAATGTTTTCTGCATCCTGTACTGTCAGCTCTTTGGGGTTATTTTTCAATAAACGGGTAACTTTCATGGCCAAGCCAGTCAATTCTCCCACATCTTCTTTTTGAACCCCAAGCTCAGTAAGGTTTTGGGGTATATTGCACAAGCTCACCAATTCCCTTACTTTCTCAACACCATTTTGGGCGGTTTCCCTCAGGCTTGCACCTTCCTCTGCTCCCATAGCAATGGCAATTTGGGCATGTTTTTCCAAATCGGAATTCATATTATAAGACATCACCTCCGGCAATAAAACTGCATTAGCTAAGCCATGAGGCACATGATATTTTCCCCCCAAAGGATAAGAAAGAGCATGGACGGCAGCCGTATTCACTGGGCCTAAACACAAACCTCCATACATACTACCCAAAGCTACAGCTGACCGGGCATCCAGGTCTTGACCATTTTCATATGCCTTATGAAGATTCCTTCCGATCAACCTTATCCCACGCAGTGCATAATCATCCACCAAAGGGTGGCTAAATTTATTGGTAAAAGCCTCAATACAGTGAGAAAGGGCATCAATACCTGTTTCTGCCGTTATTTTGGGGGGCAAATTCAAGGTCAACAATGGATCGATATAGGTTGCATCCGGGACCAAAAATGGACTAATTATACCTTTTTTCTCCAAAGTACCCTCATCCAAAAGTATAGCATTGGGGGAAACCTCACTTCCTGTTCCAGAAGTAGTTGGAATACAAACCATGTGGATTTTTCTGACTGGAAGCAAATTTAATCCCACAAAATTATCCAATTGTTGGTCACAATCCTGCATAGCAGCAATTATCTTGGCAAGGTCCAAAACACTTCCTCCGCCAATTCCCACTACACTCTCAGCGCCAAAAACCCTGGCCTTTTCCAAATATTCCTCATAAAGAGAAAAGGTAGGCTCTCCTTCTTCATAAATCACCAGTTCAACAGCAATGCCTGCCTTTTTGATGGTTTCCACACTTTCCTCCAAAGCAGCCACTAATGGTTCTGCAATGAGTATCCAAACTTTTTTCCTATCCGAAGCCAGTGTATCTTCGGTAAATTGTTTCAGGGCTTCTTCCCCAAATACTAATTTCTGCGGCTGTAATAAACTTATCGCCCTCATGACAATTGACTAATTTTTTCTTCCTTTTTTTCTTTCTTTACCTGCTTCTCCTTGAAATAACCGTAGATGGTGAGGTTTACATCCGCTTTTGGTCTGTCAAAGAACAAGCTGGCAACATAACCGACTACCAATACAATCAAGTGACTATAAACCCCCAGCATGTATTTGTGATGGGGGAAATTAAATCTTCCAAAATCCAATACCAGCTTTTCTCCGCCACCAAGGTTCATTGGCGTAGAAGTTAAAAATGCATAAGCTGTAAAAAGAATACAGGTAACAATGCCAAAATATAGACCTTCCTTGTTTGCCCGTCGGCTAAATAGGCCTAATAAGAAAATCCCCACAATCCCTGCTGAGAAAATAGCATAAAGGCCAAACACGGCACCCAGCACTCCTTCACCTTCCCAAAACACGTACAATACGGCCACAAAAGAAGCCGCCAAGCCGGAAATGAAAACCAAAATTCTTCCTACTTTTAGTTTTTGCTGGGTGGTGCAATTGGGGTTGAATCGTTTGTAATAATCTTCGACACCTACTGCAGCAAGACAGTTCATATCAGAGTCCAAACTTGAAATGGCAGCTGCTGCCAATGCTGCAATGACCAACCCGGTCACTCCTGGAGGCAATTCAGACATAATAAAATAAGGGAACACAGCATCTACGCTGGTGCCCTCCGGCAATGCACTTCCTGAAATCTGGTAGAAAACAAAAAGTAAGGAGCCGATGAGCATAAAAAGTCCCCAAACCGGAACACTTAAGAAAACGCCCATATAGGCTGCTTTTTTTGCCTCCTTGTCGTTTCTGGCTGTCAAATACCGCTGTACAATGGTTTGATCTGTACCATATTTTTGGATGGCATAAAAGACCCCGTTGAAGGCAATAACAATAAATGTCAACCGGGTAAAATCAATATCATAAGGGCCAAAGCCTATTTTGTTCATATTGAAGGCTTCCTCAACTACCCTTTGCGGGCCGCCTTCTGGCACCCAAAGCAATAATCCCAGGCAAAATAATCCACCTCCAATCAGCAGAAAACCCTGTATCACATCCATCCAGATTACCGCTTCTATTCCCCCCAGTAAGGTGAGGAAAATAATCACGACTCCAAGGACAGCGATGATAACAAATATGTCCACCTCAATCATACTGCTCAAAGCCAAGCTCACAAGAAACAGCACGGTTCCCATTTTGGAAAAGTGGGTCAACACAAATGCGAGTGAGCTGTACAAACGGGCAAAAAAGCCAAAACGCTTTTCAAAGTATTCATAGGTACTTAGACCAATGACCTTTCTAAATAAAGGCACAATGATCCAGATCATCATTACAAGAACAATAGGAACCATAAGCCCTTGCACCAGCAAAATCCAATTGGATTCATAGGCAGCACTCGGGTAAGCTAAAAAAGTCACACTACTGATCAATGTGGCAAAAATGGACATTCCAATGGCCCAAGAGGGAATTCCTCCACCTCCGGCAAAATAGTCTTCACTGCTTTTTTGCCTTCTTGAGAAATAAATCCCCATGTAAATCGTTCCTAAAATCGAGGCGACGATCAATATATAATCGATTAAATGTAATCCTTCTCCTCCCATGGTTATTGTTAATTGTTAATTGGTGATATAAAAGCTTTTCCATTGATGAACTACCTCTTCCGCTTCTTCCTTGGGCAATAAGGAAAGTGGTGGTTTCATATAAGGCTGACACCAACCCTTATCATTCATCATCAGTTTTAAGGCAGCCAGGGATTCACCCAGACTTTTTTCTCCCTGATATATCCTGGCCACCTGATCGGTCAAGTCTTGGAAACGTGAGGCGGTTTCCTGATCTCCCTTTTGGGCAGCAGCATACAAGGCTTTGTACATTTCCGGAACAATATTTCCTGTACTGGGCACAATCCCATCAGCACCAATTTTAAGGCTGAAAGCAGACTGGGCTCCCCAACCGCAGAAAAAGGAAAAATCCTCCCGATCCTGATATTCCTGGATGCTTTCCCCTAATCTTTCAAGATCCCGCTCAGAATCCTTCAGCCCCCAGATATGGGGATGGTGGCTAAGTTCGGCAATCACTGACAAGGGAATGGACATTTGCGTGGTGGCCTTGATATTGTAAACCATCAAAGGCCCCTGAAGCTCATCTGCCAATCGTTCAAAATGGGCTTTCATTTGGCCTTCATTGAGCTTATAATACCCTGGCAAGGTGGCCACAACCACATCGACGCCTTTATCCAAATAAAGCTTTCCACGTCGGTTTTGATCGGCCACTTCATTGCTGACCAATCCGGCATAAACCTGTTGGCCATCAGCTTTGGCTTCAAGGGTAGCATCCAGCATTTCAAGACTTTCCTTTTCCGAAAAAGAGGCCGATTCCCCTGTGGTCCCTAAAACCAATGGAGATATGTTATTCTGGGCAAATTGGGCCATGATGCAGGCCACAGCCTCCCGGTCTATTTCCCCTTTAGTTGTCAAGGGAGTGACCATTGGCACAACAACTCCTTTATATTTTTTATTCATCATTTTGGATTTATTTTTATGGTTCCCTGATTATTTAGTTACAGGACCATAGGTACTTTTTATCCTATAATTTCCTGATCCCAAAAGGAGGGCAGGATGATTTTCATTTTCCACTAATTCGGCCCCTTCAAATTGTTCCAAATCCACTCCATTTACAGTTACTTCTGCATCTTTTTCAACAGGCAGAATAACTGTGGCTTCCGAATTCACAGGAATAGAAAATTCAAAATTAAAACTATCCCCATCCAGTTTCCAGGCGGATTTGATATTCCCATAAAGGCTTTCATGATTAGCTTCGACTCCTGTCATATCTCCCACCACTTTTGGCTTAAGGTAGAAATGCTTGAATCCAGGATTTTCCTTGTCCGGAACAATTCCTGCCAAACTTCTATAAAACCATTCCTCGATCTGGCCCATCATAAAATGGTTCCAACTGTTGCCTTTTCTTGGATCCCACTGTTCGGTAAGGGTAGTCAGGCCAAATTTGATCTGAAAGCCATAACCTGGGGTTTCATAGTGGTTGTGCATTTTGTACATCAGTTCATTATGCCCATTTCTGGCCAAAACCTGGTACAAATAGCGATTGCCTACATCTCCTGTAGAGAGGCGGTTGCCTTTTTCATTCACATCTTCCACTAAATTATTCAAGACTTCATCCCTATCTTCTGGGCTAACCAAGTCTAAGAAAATAGGAATGGCATTGGAAAATTGGCTTTCCGTGCCATATTCTTGAATTTCTTCATTATAGAATTCCTTGTTAAATGCTGCCTTGACATTCTCTCCCAGTCGGGAATATTTCTGCTCATCGGCTGTATTTCCAAGCATTTTTGCGGCTTTGGTCAGGAGTTGGATTCCAAAGTAATAATGGGAAGTTGCGGATAATGCAATGGGGCTGTTTTTAGAATATCCTGCTACATGCTCCCCGTAATCATACCAATCCCCCAATCCATGAGAAACAATATGATTGTCGGCAGTGGAGCTCAGGTAGTCCACATATTTTTTCATGGTCCCATAGTATTCATGGATCAGGGATGGGTCACCATAATAATCATAATACATCCAAGGGAGGACCACACAAGCCACGCCCCATTCCGGGGAATCTGTGAAATCACCTCCAAATATCACATATTCGGGTGCAATGCTAGGTACCAAGCCATTTTCCCTTTGGGCATCAGCCATGTCCTGCATAACCTTAGGTACCAAAGTGGCCAGGTTATAATTGTAGAATAAGCCAGGGCCATTCAAATGAGTTTCTTCCAGCCAGCCCAATTTTTCCCTGTGTGGACAATCAGTAAACACGCTATGCATATTACTTTTTACGGCTTTGTCAATTAGCTCATGGGTCTGGTTGAATATCTCATTGGAGCTTGCAAAGTTTCCACGGGTACCGGCATCATTGTAGATAAAGTTTGACTTGATATCCACCAAGGTAGGCCAATCAGGATTTTCTTCCTGACCGGGCAAGTTTACCTTATCTACCTGAATATACTGATAGCCGTAATAGCTGAACCTGGGCTGCCAGAATTCTTCTCCTTCTCCTTTTAGAGTATATTCATAATAATGAGGTCCGCCGGTTCGTCCCTGGCCTACAGTACCATTTTCCTTTAAGTGTTCACCAACCACCAATTTCACCTTTTGGCCTTTTTTGCCTTTTACTTTGATGGAAGGGAAACCGGAAAGATTTTGGCCCATATCCAGGACAAACAAGTCCTCTTCAGGTTCGTTAACTTCCTGGATTTCATAAGATTTTTGGACGGCTACAGGAGGGGCATTTTGAGGCCTTAATTTTCCTTTTGGGGCATTTTGAATAACTACAGGTTGCCAGGTTCGATCATCAAAACCAGGTTTGTTCCAGCCTTCTTGTTCCAAATTGGCATTATAGTCTTCGCCTCCAAATATACAGTTGAAGGTGATAGGGCTATTGGACCATTTCCAGGAATCATCTGAGGCGATCACTTCTTCCGATCCATCTGTAAATTTCAATTTCATCTTAAAAAATAAGGTTGGTGGGCCAAAGCTGATCTTAAACTTGGTGTAACGCTCTCCAGCGACATTGTACATACCATTACCCAGCAATACCCCGATGGCATTTTCACCATTTTGCAGTAAATCCTTTACTTCATAAGAATTATAATAAACGGTTTTGTCGTAATCTGACCAAAGCGGTGCAAATTCACTGTTTCCTACTTTTTCACCATTTAAGGTCAGTTCATAATGTCCAAGTCCACTAATATAAACTGTAGCTTTTTCAATATCTTTTCCAGCCTCAAAAGTTTTCCTCAATTGGATACTTTGCTTGGCCAATGGGTCAACTTTGCTCCATTTTTCCTTTTTCTCTTTGCCCATTACAGGGGTATGGTAATCCCTGCCTTCCGGCAAATGGCTTTCTTCCCTGGTAATAGCACCGATCCAATGGGCATCCAAAAAGGATGCATCAGGGGCAGTTTCAAAAAAATTCACTTCACTCCAGTCAGAACCATTCTCATGCTGGTTCCAAACTTTTACTCTCCAAAAAAACCTCGAAGCCCTCTCCAATGTTTCACCTCCATATGGCACCAATTGACTCTTGTCACTGGCTACCATACCACTGTCCCAAATGTCACCTTCACCATTTTCTGCTTTTCCCTTGCTGGAAGCCACAATGATGTGATAAGCTTTTTGGCTCACCCCTTGGCCATTGGATTCCAATTCCCAGCCAAACCTGGGAGTTTCTTTTTTAATTCCAATGGGGTTGACAGCCAATTCGGTGGTTAATTTCCCTAGTTGAATATCCGATGAGGTATTTTTAGTGTTGCATTGGCAAAAGGCCAGAAGCACCAACAACAAGGCCAAAAAATTGACCTTGTTGTTCAATATGGTGTAACCAATATGGTTATTTTGGATCAACATGATTTAAAATGTGGTATTAATAAGTAATTAAGGACTTTAGGTAGAACTTGGCTTCAGGATCTTCCCTTCCCGGATCTTCAAGATCATAATCCTGGTCAGTAGGTGTTTCAGCTGTAGGGAAATATCTTTGTGTTCCAGTTCTGAACATCACCCTTTCCATTTTATCCAATGGAGCAAAGAACAATTTAGGTCCTTTGTTTTCTCCATTGACCTTTATCTGATAGAAACGGGTACTGGCATCCAGCTCCAATTCAACATGGTATTCCTCGCCAGCCTCATACTCGGTCAGGGTATTCATCCGGTACCCTGACCGGGTTTTGAACTTTCCATCTTCATCAAAGATCAACTGCACACCAGGTCGGCCTTTAGCATCCCGGAATTCTATTTGGAATTTTCCATGGTCATTTTGTTCTGGCTTAACAGTAAATTCCACATGCAACTGTTCGCTTTCCGGAACAATCCTTTGGGCCTTGCCATAATCAAATGGGTCCTTATCATTGAATGCCAACCATTTATTTCCTTCATTATCTTTTTCTATTTCTACCCTTGCCCATGCAGGGCTGTAGATATTCCATAGATCTAATTCACTCCCGTCAGGAATTTCATTAAATACCTCATTGGCGTGGCCAGCAGCTTCTGCGGTAATTGGAGTAGGTACAGATGCTACCCAGATATCCTCCTTGTTTACACTGTAGGTCAACCACATTTTGTTGTCTGGTGGGTTGCCATTACCTTCCAGGATACCCCTTACATATTGAGGACCATAGGATTTATAATTTCCCCCGTAACGCATAGAAGTGATTTCTCCATGCACCAAAAGAAGATCCGTATAATCCAAACCATCCTGGCTGGTTGAAACAGCCAATGGCCACCTGTATTCTGAAGGATTATAGACAGTGGCATAAGCGCCATCATCCGTTCTTTGGCCCCAGATTTTTGCATTGCCATTTACCACGCCAGGAGCTCTCAATGGATTGTATTCCCAAGTCTCTCCTCCATCATGGCTAACACTGGTAAGGGCGTGTTTCCACAAACCTACCACCCTGCCATCAGGCAAATGGTAATAACTGAATGCCTTATATTGCTTTTGAAGAGGAATCAATGGATCATCCCTGTCGGCTTCCTCTACCCATTGCTGCATCATCAAGGGTTTGCTAAGCAATTCATCACAGGCTTTTACAAAAGCTTTGTCCTTGCTGTCTTTATAAAATGGGTAATCTGTATTGTCCTCATTCCATCCATCGTTATAGCGGATAAAGTGGATAGGACCAAAACTGCCATCTTCATTGATTTCCCTCACTACACGGCCGATTCCATGGCCATCATTAGGTCCATCATGGGCATCCAATGCAATACCATAATAAGCCAAAGCCAAAAATTTATTATTGGAGGCTACATAAAAGCCCATTCTTTGGTGCATGACAGCATCCAGGTCCTTGGCCACCCCTTCATAGTTTTCTTTGGTGGTGCCATCTGGTATGCGGTATGGAGGAAAAATCACTTCCGGATCCGTCCAGTTGTAGCCATCCTTGGAAGTCTGCAACAAAGTCTGGCCAGGTGGAATATGCTCACCCACTGGATCACTAAGGTATTCCATAAAGAAAGTGCCATTCCAGTAAGCCAACATAGGAGCATGGTTATAGGTCCAGCCAAATCCATCTGCCTTATCAGGCTGTTGCCTGTTGGCACGCATGGTCTGGATGGCATGAACGCCAACGGCTGGTTGTAATTGGCCGTGGTGGTAATCCACCCGGGAAAGGGTTTCACCGCTGTAATGAAGGGTATCTTGCCCCATTACTTCAGCCGTTCCCAGCGTCGCACCGGTCATCAATAAACCGGCAAAAAGCTTTTTAAAATTATTATTTAAAATTTCGTTATAGCTCATTTTATTTCTTTTTCGCTTCTGCTTTTAGTTTTTCCAAAACATCTTCGGAAATCGTGCTTATGGTGCCGTGTTTGTGACCTTCAGGAAGGCTGACTTGATCAGCAATATTAGTAAAGGATTCAAAATTCTCAGTGGCGACAGCTTCATAGGTTTTTGACCCATAACTATCGTAATAAATGATCCATTTTCCATCTTCCTTAATCACTGTTGGTCCTTCGGTCAGGAAATCAGTATAGGGCTCTGAAATATCATCAAAAGGTCCCAGGGGAGATCCACCGAATGCCACCTTCAGGTTTCGGTTGGGCCGGGTATTATCCTTCAATACCAGGGCATAATCTTCTATTCCCCTTTTGACAATCACAGCATCAATGACGCTAAATCCAGGATCGATAAAAAGTTCGGTATCGGTAAAGGTCTTGAAGTCTTTGGTGGTGGTATAATACATCCGGTGATTATTCTTCTCTTCTTCTTCGCCCTTTTCGAAACGGTAAGGAATGGTAGAAGCCCAAATGATGATATACCTTTCTTTGACATCATCATAATAAATCTCTGGAGCCCATACATTCACCACATCAGGTTCATGGTCCATCACAGGAATAAACTGTTGCTCTGACCAGTTAATGAAGTCTTTGGTGCTGGCATAGCCAAAGCCATTTCCACCTCTCCAGTCAGTTGTCCAAACCATATGGTAAGTACCATCCGGGCCTTTAACCACGGAAGGGTCTCTCATGATCTTACTTTCCCCAACTACAGGAGGCAAATAAGGTCCACCCAAATCCTTCCAGTTATAACCATCTTCGCTGTAGGCCAGATATAGCCCCTCATCGGCTGGTTCCCTGAAAGAGGTAAAAATGTAATATTCCTTTTCTGACTGGCAAGCACTGAGAACAGTGATTACCAATGCCAGAAAAGCCATCAAACCTATATTTTTCACGTTTTGCATCACCCTATTATTTTTCACTAATGGCGTTGGTATTTAAACCTTTACCTTTGATTACAGGGTTGGTTACATTGC
This sequence comes from Echinicola jeungdonensis, assembly GCF_030409905.1. Taxonomy (NCBI): domain Bacteria; kingdom Pseudomonadati; phylum Bacteroidota; class Cytophagia; order Cytophagales; family Cyclobacteriaceae; genus Echinicola; species Echinicola jeungdonensis. The sequence goes on along the minus strand of NZ_JAUFQT010000001.1, from coordinate 1,994,471 downwards.
CCCATTGGTTGTTTTGAAGGAAAATCTTTTCTGTTTTCTCTCCCGAAATTTCCAAATAGTTTGGCGTTTCCACCATGGGGAAGTTATTAGTGATGAATGCATTGGATACATTTTTGATCTCCACTACAGGGCGATCTTGTTTTGGTTTTTCTGTTTTCACATTATCCAATACCAAACCATGCACCTCTTCAGCTGTTACAGATGGTCCAATCTCTGTAGAGATTTTAACATCATGCAATTCCACTTCTTTAGCTGTGTGGATAAAAAGGCCTTCTTTAGCTTCCATATTGATATTGGAGAAGCTGATATCCTGAACTGGCATCTCTTCAATACCCAATACTTTTCCTGCTACATTCACCCCGGAACCAGTCACATTGGAAATATGAATATTTCTGAAAGTTGGAGTTCTTTCGGTCACCGGTTCAGGTTTGGTATTTTTATCATAGAAGAGGTTCATCACAAAAGCCTCTTTTTGGATATTTTTCATCACCACATTATTCACGCGGATTTCCTCTACAACACCCCCACGTCCACGGGCTGCTTTCAAGCGAATGCCCCTATCGGTACCATCAAAGACACAATTGGAGATGGTTACTTTCCTAATGCTACCAGAAATCTCACTTCCGATAACCACACCACCGTGACCGCTAAGCATGGTGCAGTTGGTAATGGTTACATTTTCGGTTGGTGTAGCCCACTTTCTTCCATTGATATCCCTTCCGGATTTGATGGTGATGCAATCATCCCCTACACTGATATGGCTGTCAGAAATGTGGACATTTTTGCAAGAAGTTGGGTTGATTCCATCTGTATTGGGAGATGGTGGGTTTTTGATGGTTACCCCTGTAATGGTCACATTTTCACAAAAAGCAGGGTTTACCGTCCAAAACGGGGAATTTTCAATGGTCACCCCTTCAATGCGAACATTTTTACAACGGAAAGGCTGAATCAAGGGTGGTCGGAAGAATTTCAAATTCATGGTCTTTTGATAATATTCTTCTGTTTCAAGCCCTTCGTTTTGCTCCATCCACATCTTTTGGTATTTGGTCAAAGGAATGGGGCCCTTCGCCTCATGGATACGGAACATTTCCATCCACCAAGGTTTCCCCTGGCCATCAATTCTACCTCTACCGGTAATGGTTATATTTTCAGCTTCATAAGCATAAATCAGAGGTGAAAAGTTGTTCATTACGGTCCCTTCCCAACGCATCTGTACAAAGGGAAGGTAATGTTCAAAATTGGTAGAAAATTTTAATACCGCCCCTGCATCAAGATGAAGGGTAATATTGCTTTCCAATTTTATCGCTCCGGTCAGGTATTCCCCTGCAGGGAAATAAATAGTTCCCCCTCCTCTTTCTGAGGCCTTTTCGATAGCACCATGAATGGCTTCCGTGCAAAGTTCTCCTTTATTGTTTCCACCTACTTCCAGGATATTGATCCATCCTTCCTTGGGACCACCAAGGGCCGAAAAGGTGATAAAAAGACTGACTAATAATAAATAGGATAAACGCTTGTTCATTTGTTACTTTGGATTAATAGGCCAATTTTTTTGACTTGTTTAATTTGCGAGGCAAGGACAAAACCACATAAAACAAAGAGCCTTATCCTCTATTTGCCTCAAAATCCGCCATTTATATTACATGTAATTTAACACCAAAACCCAATCGTTGCCATCCTGCACCTTCCCGCTTGGTGTGAACTCTTTATTCCCAACTGCCTCAAATTCACCGATTTCGGAAAACTGCCCATTTCGCGGATTGAACCACCTGGCCTTAACATTTTCGCCTTCAATAACTTCCAAATCAACTTCAATAGGTCTTCCGGTATAAGTGTAAACCAGGGCATAATCCTCACCTCTGGTAGCTGCCAGGTAATCATATTTCTCTCCTTGATTGACCACCAGGGATTGATCCGGCACTCTTTCCAAATAGGGGAATTCCAGAATCAGGTCTTTCAAATGGACCATTTGTTTGGCTCCCGGATCATCCAAAGCCTCAGTCCAAAGTTTTTTGTTTCCATAAGCACCTACTTCTCCATCTTGTTCGCGGTGCATTTGCATCACAGCGCTGTGTCCATAAGTATGGCCGGCAGCACCTGCAAAAACTGCCCAGTAAGCATACCTTCTCACTGCATCATCATCCCAAAATCCTTCTTCAGGATCATGCAATCCTTCAGGGATCCCTTCATAGGAAGGTTCACCATCTACGGTTGGCATTTTACGATCCAGGGCATAATCTGCCTTTACATATCTCCAGTTGTCTTCACCATAGGCCCTTTCGGTGTCATCCTGATCATAACGTCTATGACCTGATTGGAACATATGGAAATCCATCCAAGGCGCATCTGCAAACCAATCGGAAGACTGCATCCTCCCTCTTGGGTGGAAAGTAATCAGGTGATTGGGGTTAACCTGATCCAGAGTATTTCCAAGGGCATTCCAAACATCGGTATATTCATTACCAAAGGTATCACCCCCATTAAGCCAGATCACATTCTTTTGATCCTTGTACCTTTCTCCCAAAAATTGGCCATAGGCTTTGGCTTCCTCAACGGTTACCCCGCCATTTTTCACATTATTGCCCCATACAGGGACCATGGCCACATATAGCCCTTTTTCTTCTGCTGTATTGACCACAAAATCAATATGGTCCCAAAAATCATACGCAATGGAGTCAGAGAAATCGTCCCCTTCAGTAATCAATGGTTCCGCCACATTTTGGTTGATCAAGGCGCTGTCCCCATAGGCATTGACGGCTCCAAGCGTATGCAGGGTCATCACTTGGATGACATTGTATCCTTTTTGTTTTCTGTCTTCCAGGTAATGTTCTGTTTCTTCTCTTTTCAGCTTATTGAACATCAACCAACCTGTATCCCCCAACCAAAAGAAGGGTTCCCCTTTTTCGGTCACAAAATACCGGTCATTTTCAGAAACTTTAAGGGCAGGAAGGCCCTGTGGCTCTTCAACTTCCACCTTGGTTTCCTCTTTGGGGCTTTGACAGCCCATAAAGCTACCCAATGTCAGGGCGGCAATGCCAATTGTTATTTTGTTGAGATGCATATTTTGTGTTTTAATAATTGCTTTCTTTTTTTTTATATGTATGGTCCACGTTTGCAACGAGGACCATTGAAACAAGGACCAATAAATACGTGGAATAGCCCTCATTGCAACCGAGAGCTATTATATTATTTTTTGATATAAACCACCCAGCCGCCCTCATCAGGCAAATCAAGGGTTTTGCTTCGACTTCCTCTTAAACTGGTTCGTTCTTCCAATTTTCCTGATTCAGGATTGATAATGTAAGCCTCAAGTCGACTTCTTGATCCACTCAGCTCAAGGTCCAGTTTGGCATTCCCACGACTGTAGATCAGTTGTTCACCATTTTGGTTTTCCATTTTCCAATTGGAACCTTTGGAATCAACAGGGCGGAAAGTAGCTAAGCTTTCTTTAAACCCTTCTACATCAATTTCCGGCAAGCTAGGCAATGACCCACCTGCAAAAAGCACAGGCCAACCTAATCCACCTGCTGCATGGGTGGAGTAAATCACCGCTTTGTCTGGGAATAGTTTTCTGTATCTCAAGACTCCTTCGTAAACAGATCCAGGCGTTTCTTTTCCCTGTCTCATTTTCCGTGCATGCTGACGAGGTGCAAGGTGTTTGCCTCCTTGGGGCGCATAATCACCATCTTCAGATGGGTGCCAATAACGGATATCAATCACATCCACCAAGTCATTCCTTTTTTCATCAGCAAGGATGGCATCCTGGACATCTTTGGTAGTACTCAGGGCTATCAAAGCATCCTGGCCCTTTTCCTGTTGCCATTCCTGGATCACATCCAGCCAGAATTCCACAAAATGTAATGGGCCAGTGTACTCTGCACTAGTAAACTGTAGGACATTGCTGTTTTCAGCAAAGTTTTCCATACACTGCCTGATAAACAACCTGTGCAATTCCCTTCTGACAGGATGGTTGATATCATAAAATTGTTCATCCAAAAAAATCCTTTTGTCCCCCGCGTATGGTGCTGGCTCGGGAAATCCCGTATGGTTGATATTATTGGCAGGCCTCCAGGGAGAATCTGCCCAGTGAGCACCTGCTTCCAGGATATTGTGCTGGAAATAATTTTGGTGCATCAACAGGATCCCTTCATCTTCTGCCTGGTCAGCAAATTGCTTCAAGCGGCTCCAATACCAGGTATTATATTTTGTCAAGTCATATTTGCTTAACCTATCCCAAGCTTCCCCTTTACCACTTCTGGCAAAAGGCTGCTCATAAAATGGCGGCCAAACATCAGGATCCATACGGCGAACGCGTTCATGGTCATCCCTGCGGCGATCATACCACAATCCATAATTATGATCCAGGGCAACCGCTCCGTTATTTTTCAGGGATTTTACTACATCAGGGATATAATCAGTATAACCTTTTCCATATCTTCCAGGAACAAATCGGGTGACATGAGGTCTTGCCCTTCCCACTTCCCTAGGTCTAATGCTTCCTCTCCACCATTGCACGGTTTGGGTTTTCCCGGTCAAAAGTTTTCCATCCCAAATCAAACGGCCATTAACAATCTCAATTTGCTCTTGAGAGATGTCAATTTCTTTTCCATATCTATTTATAGGCAAGTCAGCCAAAGTTTTGGCGTTTTCATGCTCGATAGAAATCGGATTTCTTTCTGGGGCTAAAGCAACCCATTCTTCCAAGGTCAGCAGCTCCTCCCTGGCCAATATGGTCAGTTCTCGCGCCTGTTCCAATGTGGGACTGGTGGAAGGTTCGGACCCTACCGGCATCAAATAAGGTTCCAGTGGTAATATTCCCAACCTTTCTTCCAATTGGGCATAAAATAAACTTCTTGGATTGACATGGTTGTTGACCTCTCCCCAATAACCATCACCAGAGAATTGGGCCCAAACTCCAACGGCCCAGTTTTGAGCTGTGGGTGGGTTATAATTTTCAATTTTGGCAGCATTACATTGCCAGAACATACTGTTGGCAGCTGTCCATCCGGCTCCTCTTCCTTCCTGCTCACGGTTATAAAACTTAAGGGCGTGGCCATCGATCCTCACCACATCAAACAAAATTCCGGATGCCCAGCCTTGCTGCGCACCGCTGAAATTGTGGGGCAAATAGGCTTTACACTGCACAAAGGCATTTGGACCTGCTACGGCTAGACCAGTGGAAAAATCATGGTAGCCATATTCTGAATAACATCTTTGGAAAAGGGTTTGTTGGCCTTCGGTGAAAAATGAATTCCTTCTTTCCCCGGCAATTTCAGATACAGGAGATAAGGATTGACAATCCTCTACGGTTACCCTGCGTCCAGTTTTATAGATCGCCACTGCAGATCCTGCAAAATGTTTGAATTCAATTTGCCTTACCCATGCATCCTGTACATTTTCCAGGCTGATGGCAGACCACCTATGGGCTTCATCTTTTGGATTTTCCTGGTCATAAGTAGATTTCAAAGTCAGGTTTTCAACCCCCACTTTTTCAATTCTTCCAGGCCAATCATAGGTTACCAGATACCCTCCTCCAAATTGTTCATCAATGGAATTGGTTATGGGCACATCCAGTTCTACTTCATTTCCATTTATGGCTTTGATTTTCCTTTCCCATCTTAAGGTATGGTCTCCGAGTTTCCAGCCTACCCAGCCGGTTTCCCCACCAAACTCATTCATTTCCAGTTTGTCAATCCATTCCTGGGTAGATGGTCTTACCACAGCCACTTGATTGCCTTCCTTCAATTTATTAGAGGACTCCAGCTTAAATGAGGTTGCATTTACAGAAACATACTCATCGGAAATTTTCAGGGTATCTCCCCATTGTCTATCATCTTCACCCAGTACCCTGATCAAAGTTTCACGGGTAGTTCCGGTTCCAAGCAGGATAGTACCTTGCTCACCTTGTCCGCTTCCTCTCAAGACCACACCCGAAGCATTCAATTGCAATTGGCCACCGACCTTAAAAGTCCCTTGTCCCAGTAAAACAGCACCACGGAATCCAAATTCATCTTTGGGCAAGGTTCCCACATAATCTAAAGCAGCTTGGATTTTTTCAGTAGCATCTTCATTATCTGATGACAAAACCACTTTTACCGGAATGGTGGGAATGGCCATTTCACTTGCCAGGTATCCGCAATAAGAAAAATCTGGTATCCTATCCCCATCCTCTTGGGCTTCATATTGTAATTGACCCTGGGAATAGCTTATGGGCTTAGTTTGTTCCTGTCTGGCCTGTATGCTTGTGGCCATTAGGGAAAAAATCACCCAAAAAACAAAATACGGAGAAACCCAATTCCCCGTATTTTTTCTATTTGATAGCATATTTAAATTAATGATTCTCATCCTATGGTTATTTGAGTTTGGGCATTTTATGCTTTTATATCAAAAGGTCTGGAATTAATTATTTTGGGCTTTACGCTCAAACATTTCCTTTTCTGCTTTTTTCAGATCCACTCCCAATCCAGAAAGGTAATTGTTGATTTTACCTTTGTATTTGCCAAACCAAGCATGTTTGGCATGGGATGAACCTGCATCCATGGCATGTTCCCTTGCTTCTGCCAACCAGCTCCAGATTTTTGCTTTTTGCTCTTCGGTTAAATCAGGAACCATCTCCTGATATACTTTGAAGGTATTAGGAGCAACATGATAAGTCATGCCATTTTTCACCTCTTCCACCTGCTCATCAGTCAATTCTGAAGACAATTGGTCGATGAATTTTTTGTGCAGACGATCCATTTTTTTGTCTGCCTTTTTTTCGGCCTTTTTGATCTTTCTTGCTTCTTTTTCCCCTTCATAAGTTTCTTTTACCGCTTCGATTTTGGCATCCCTGGCATCATGGATCACACTCAGGTTCCTATATTGCTTGGCAATATAATCTGTTACCAGGTCAGCTTTTTCTTCACTTTGGATATCCATTTTATCCACAATCTTACGGGCACGCTCATTGGTGACTTTTACATATTCAGGATCAAAGTCTTGTGCGTTGACCACATTAGCTCCTATTGTAAGAAGCATCACAAATGCTGATAATATTACTTTTTTCATAATGATGTATTTTTCTTTCGTTTATTAATTATTGAAGCAGCCTACTCTGGGTCTTTGCAAGTTCAAGCAAAGTGTCTTCGTTATTTTCCCATTCGGTCCAATCCACTTTTTTGGTTGGATCTATGCCATTAAAATATTTTTCAATGTTGGTGTAGCCATCCCCATTGATGTCACCATTGGCATCGGTTGGATCATTAGGATCCAGGCCATATTTTTCTTCCCAGGCAGTTGGAATGCCATCCTCGTCTTCATCCGCATAAGGCTCCCCTTGGTAATCTGGATACCCCCCCACTTGGTCAGGGTGCATGATGATACCTTTTTTGTAGGAGTCTTTTGGAAGCCTTCTGTGGATAAATTCACTTCCCACTTCCATTTCCATTCCTTCTTTGGCATTTATTTCCCCAGTTCTTACTTGCTTGATTACTCTTTTATCTACAGCATCCCGAACAGGAAGAATGGCCCCAACATTTTCCATTACATATTCAAAAGCCTCTTTGGCAGGCAAAATGGTCATGGGAGCAGTTGGAAATGGCTCTTCTTGCTTCATATAGGCGAAATGCTTTTGGCGTTCTTCTGGCTTCAAATCTCCAGGTTGAACTCCACCATTCCAGTTATCTTCAGAAACTTCCGGGAAGCCTTCTACGATATTACCCTCCACATAAGCGCGGCCAAAAGTTTTTGGATCCAACCAACCAGATTCCGGTTTGATGATCCTGTGTCGGATATCACCTTCAGGAGTGATCGGCCCTGGCTTGTAATAATTGTTGATGATATTGAACATGGAGCGGTAATCACCACCGTCCACGGATCTGTTCCACCAGTTGAAAAGTACGTTATTGGCAAAAGTAAAATCACCATACATGCCGACAGATGGGTTTCTACCCACATTATTGGCCCAAAGGTTTCGCATAAAGGTACTGTTCAAACCACCAATGGTACTTCCAAATGCGTGGTTATAAGTATCCAAACCTTCGGCAGAAATGGTGTTTTGAATGGTGATATTGGAAGTTGGCAATTTTTTACGGTCAGAATTCTCATTGGGCTTAAACATGTTTCTGTAAATGGACATGTTTTCATCCAAGCCCCAACTTGCAGAACAATGGTCGATAATCACATTTCCCATGGGGTTTCCTCCTAATGCATCAGCTCTACGGGTAACATCTGTTTGCCCTCTTCTGAATCTCATGTGACGGATGATCACATCATGGGTATCCACCCTGAAAGTCTCTCCAGCCACACAAACACCATCACCTGGAGCGGTTTGACCGGCAATAGTCACATAAGGAGCTCTGATACTGATTGGGGTTTCCAAGTGGATGATTCCAGCCACATTAAAAACGATAGTTCTGGCGCCACCTGCCTCACAGGCTTCCCTTAATGTTCCGGGGCCATTATCAGCCAAATTAGTTACTACAAAGACTTTTCCGCCTCTACCCCCTAAGGTATAAGCCCCTCCGCCTTCAGCACCTGGAAAAGCGGGAATTTCGGCCTTTTCAAAATCTTTTGGGTAAGAGCCCCAAGGGATATAAGGTTTCCCCTGAGCAGCTTCTTTTTCTATTGTTGGGTAGATATTTTCCCATACTTGTTCCAATCTTTGCTCTTCAGCAGCCATGGCCGCATCAGTTTCATTTTGTAGGGCTTCTGGAATTTCCGGGTATTGGGCAAAAGCCTGAAAACCCAACAGGCAAAGGAACAAGCCTAAGCCTAATCCTTTTTGTTGAGTAGAATTATTAAATAAAAACATATGCAATTAGTTTAGCGTTATTTTGGGTCTGGTTACCCATAAAATTTTTAATATTTTCAATCAAAATTGAATTAGGAACATTGAACCAAAATGCACTCAAGTCCCTCCCAATCACTAATGTAAAGTTAAAAGATAAGGACCATTAACCTTCCTGACCTATCCTGCTAATGGGGTTTAAGCAAGCTGAAAAGGGATATTTGAAGACTGAGTTGGGAAAAGTGGGTTTTAAGATTTTGGGGTGAAAAAAGTAAAAAGTAGCAAGATTTTGGTATCAAGACTAAATTGGGTAAAAAATAAGAGGAATTAGGACAAGGATCGGTAGGGGGAGCGTTTATTTTGGTTTTTTGTATAGACCTCCATCATATAAATAAGAGTTAGAAGACTACGACTGGCTCCGCAAATTGGATTGTGATGCCACCGGTGTTTATATAAAAGTAAAAGGAATCAGGTACCAAGTATCCTAAATTGATATTCGGTACCTGATTTTTGAATCAAAAATCTATCTTCCTAAGCCGTTTTTAGCCAAAGTATCATGGTTATTGGCTAGCTTGGACCAATCGGTTTTTTGTTTGGTATCAATACCGTTGATATACTTTTCGATATTGGTGTATCCATCACCGTTTAAGTCTCCGTTGGCATCTGTTGGATCTTTAGGGTCTAAGCCTTGCTTTTTCTCCCATTTGTCGGGCATTCCATCTTTGTCACTGTCCTGATAAGGTTTGCCTTTATATTCAGGGTAACCACCGACCTGGGAAATATCTGTAATGATTCCCATTTTATACGCATCCCTGGGCAACCTCCTGTGCTCAAACTGGTAATAATCCTCGGGATTTAAGCCTTTCACATATTCAGCTTTGCCAGTTTTTACCGTTCGGATCACCCTTTCATCCACAGGATCACGATGGGGCAATGTTGCACCAACATTGGCCAAGACAAACTCATAAGCCTCCTGAGCGGGCATAATGGCCATTTCTGGCATTGGGAAAGATTTATTGGACTTAATTCTCGGGAAATAATGTTTGGCTTCAGACAAGGTCATTTCTCCTTTTTTGCCATTTAGTTGAATTCCACCTTCCCAGTTGTCCTGGCTCACCTTATCAAACCCTTCAACAATATTTCCGGTAATATGGGCTCTACCAAAAACGGTAGTGTCCAATCTTGAAAGCACTGCATCAGGCCTTAAAATCCGGTAAGCAATTGGCTCATCTTTTGGAGTCGCTGGACCTGGCTTGTAGTAATTGTTCATAATATTGTATTTGGCCATATAATCCCCTCCATCGGTGGTCCTATGGCTCCAATTAAATACCACATTATTCACAAAGTTAAAAATCCCATTCCAGCCAATGGATGGATTTCTCCCCGCATTATTGGCCCAAAGATTTCTCATAAAAGAGCAATTTTCACCTCCCAAAGTACTCCCCAAAGAGTGGTTGTAGGTATCCAAAGCCTCAGAGAATATACTGTTCTGGATGGTGATATTTACCGTTCCTCTTTTAACTTCTTTATAATCCCCGCCTGGGCTGTACATATGACGGTACATCGACATATTTTCGTCCAAACCCCAACTTGCAGAAACGTGATCAATCATAATATTTCCTACCGGATTACCGCCTATTGCATCATCTCTTCTACCTACAAAAGTTTCGCCTCTCCGGAACCGCATATGGCGTATCACCACATCATGGGTGTCAATCCAAACAGATTCACCTGCCACACAAACGCCATCACCTGGAGCAGTTTGACCTGCGATGGTAATATAAGGTGCTCTAATAATTAGCGGCGATTTCAATTTGATGATCCCAGCCACATTAAAAACCACAATCCTAGCTCCACCTTTTTCACAGGCTTCCCTAAGCGTACCTGGACCTCGATCTTCCAAACTGGTTACAGTGAGAACTTTTCCTCCCCGGCCCCCAAAGCTGTACATTCCTCCTCCTTCGGCACCAGGGAAGGCAGGAATATTCGCTTGAGGAATATCAGTCGGCCTGAAAGCCCATGGAACATATGGCTTACCTTCTTCCATTTCCTTTAATACAATGGGCCAGGCATCCCTCCAGGCTTCATCTGAAAGCTTTTGGTTGGCTGACATTATTGAATCTGACTTTGCCCGGGCTTCAGCAGGAACATCAGGGTATTGGGCAAAGGCCGCAGAAAAAGCCAAAATGCTCAATAAGATACTTAAAAGAGATTTGATCATCTTTAGATTAGGATAAATATTAGCACTAAAAAACCTTCCCATTGACCGGGAAGCCAGGCATGGGAAGGTTTAACTTTAAATTATTTTTAATTATTACTCAGCAAGAGGATCAAAAGTACCCTCACCTTTCATACTTGGCCATCCAATAGTCTGCTCCAAATAAGGTGAAGTGCTTAGGACATTTTCATTTAGTCCAAAGAAGGTGTACTCTGGATACCAGGTGAATGTCCAATTATTATTGGTTGGATCAAGATCATCCTTAATCTGTACTTCAAAATAATTGTCATAGAGGTAATCCAAATATTCCTCTTCAGTTTCAATACCTTCAGGATATTCTTCTGGAGAACGATTTACAATAATGGCATTGCCATCTTCATCTCCAATCAAAGGATCACTCCCCCCAGCATAAAACTCACCAGCATCATCTTTTACCATCACATAGATTCCTTTTCTTCTCATACCGTCTATTGGCTCAAAACCTAGCCTAGTTGTAGTACCATAGGTATCATCCATCAACAACCATCTTCTCAAATCCCAGAATCTTCTGCCTTCAAAAGCAAATTCGATTTTTCTCTCAGTTAGCACCTTAGCAAAAGCCTCATCTCTGCTTAATCCACTTCCAAGGCCGAAAGATCCATCTAGATTCTCAACTCCTGCACGCTCTCTTACTTCCATGATCGCATTCAAACCTTCCTGAATATTTCCAATGCCGATAGCTGCCTCAGCAATATCCAATACCACTTCAGCAAAACGGATTTCCATAATATCAGTACCACTCACAGAAAAGTTGTCCGCGTTGGAAGCATTTGGATTGGTAGATTTTCTCATATAGATACCACTGGCATTTGCTCCACTTGTTTCTGTGGTATTATTTGGGGTTGCATCACCAGTATTTTTAAACCACCTATAACTCCAGTGTCTATAGTTTTGATCCTCTTTATATGGCCATTGAGCACCATTGAAGACAAAAGTCTTGTAGAAACGTGGATCTCTGTTTTTATAAAAATGGTTCAAGTCATATTCATAGTTTGCAGACTCACCAATAGGACGGCCATCAGCCATTGGAAATGCATCCAACAATTGGATAGTTGGCTCCATTCTACCACCACCACCAAGGGTTCTTGGACGGCAGGCATTTTCCCATCCATTGTTCTTTCTGGTTTGATCAGAAGTTCTATTGTTAAAGCCATAAATCATAACAGCCTCAGGATTATTAACCTCATCGAACCACATATTTTCCCAAGCCTCTCCATTTTCCAGGTTTCCTTCCTGGTAAAGTCCGAAACCATTGGCTTCAAGAATACTTCTTGCTTCAGTTGCTGCATCATACGCTGCTTGCCATCTACCTTGGTCATCACTTCTGTTAAAAAGTGGACTGGCATAGGCAATCAACACCCTACTTTTAAATGCAGCTGCAGCTCCGCTTGTGATACGGCCCCAATCTTCAGATGGCCACTTTCCTGGCAATAATTCCATCGCCAAGTCCAAGTCTGCCACTATTTGGTCCATACATTCTTTTGCTGAACTTCTTGGCACTTCTGTTTCTTCAGCATCTGCAATGATTGGGTTTTGGGGTTCCAAAATCAAAGGCACACCACCATAAAGTTTCACCAAGTCAAAATATTGCCAAGCTCTCCAGAAATACATTTGGCCTTTAAGTTCATTTCTTAACTGCTCAGGAAGGCCATGTTTATCAATTTCCGCCAAGAACAAGTTAATTTGTTTCATTCGGGTCCAAGTATTATTTCTAAGACTTGTACTCATTCTTTCACCGAAATATTCCAAAGCATGGTCCTCAGTAAAGGATATTTGGGCATATTCTCCATTAATAGCACTTCTACCTGGCATTTCATCGGTATTCTTTGCAAACTCAAAGTTTCCAAAAAGATCCCAAATCAGGTTTCTACCATTATTGCCTGGAGAGAATAGATAGTATACATAATCCACATAGGCCTGGGCCATAGCAGGATCTTGAAACACCTCTTCATTCGCTCCGGTAATATCTGATTTCTCCTCCAAGAAATCATCATTACATCCTGTTAGCACCAAAATTGCCAGTGCTAAACTCCATATATTTTTAATTATTTTCATGTCTTTTCAATATTTTGGGTGTCAATTAAGCTTACAGTGACAGATTTAAACCCGCTGAATAAGTTCTCAATACCGGATAATTATCCCAAGAACCTCCAATAGGGTTTTTATAACCATATGGGTTGTAGAAACTAACCGGGTTAAGCACAGTAAAGTACATTCTGGCATTGCTAATTTTCAACTTGTCCGTCACTTGCTTAGGTAAGCTATAACCTATATTGATGTTTCTAATAAACATTCTAAAGCTATCCACTCTCCAGAATTCAGATCTAGGAGACAAACTGATTTTCTCATGAGCTGGATTCGGGAATACGCCGTTAGGATTTAAAACCGGATCATAAATATTTCCCCAATATGATGGGACGCTCTGGAACGTTCTGCTGATATTTTGGTGCATTGGTTTTCTGGCATCATATTCATACCAGTCACCCCAAGAAGCCGTCAATACTGCATTCAAGCTCAATCCTTTGTAGCCAAGCTTAATGGTAGAACCTATGCCATGACCAGCATTACCTTTTTCTAATTGAATTTGGTCATTTTCATCAATGATTCCATCAGGCCCGGCGAAAGTACCATCAGCTTGAAGAGGTCCTCTAATATCTCTGTAATAAAGCATTCCAGGCATAAGGTTATCTGAAACAGTACCAAACACTTGTGTAATCTCGTATTGCTCTACATATCTATCGATATCTTCTTGGGTCTTGAACATCCCCAAATAATCATATCCCCAAGTGCCATTATCAGTAGGCTGACCTGCACGGTCTCTCCAAGGATATAGGGCATCTGTTTCGTTAAAGTTACCCACGATCAATTTATTATTTGAACGCCCATATCGTAGATCAGCACCGTATCTGAAAGCTCCGATATTATCGCTCCATCCTAAGCCAAGTTCAAAACCATAATAATTGATTTCCCCAAAGTTTTCAGCAGCCACGCTTCCACCTACAGTTACCGGAACATTACCGGTCCTTTCCATCAATTTATTGGTTTCCTTGTTATAGTAAGCTTCAACTACAGCTGACAACCTGCTGTCCAAAAACCTTGCATCGATACCAAAGTTATTTTTGAACTCATCACTCCATGAAGCATTACGGTTCGGAGATCTTTCCATCTTCATACCTGTAGATGCATCAGAGTTACCTCCAAACACGCCACCTTTTCCATTTTGGAAGGTATAACGTTGTCTCCAACCCCATGCTTTGATCTCATCACGGCCAAGCAAACCTGCTGAATATCTGAACTTCAAGAAATCAATCCAGGTAGAATTAAAGAATTCTTCTTTTGAAATAACCCATCCTAGAGATCCTGAATAGAATTTACCCCAATAATTTTCAGGAGCAAACTTGGTGGAAGCATCGGAACGGAATAAGATTTCTGCCAAATACTTATCAGCATAGCTGTAATTCACACGGCCAACATAACCCAAAGAACCTGATTCAGAGCCTGTGGTTCTACCATCAATCCCTCCAAATGCAGTACTGAACTGACCATTGGTAAAGCTGGTTGGCTCTTCTTTCCATACATCTTCCTGAGATGACTCAGCTTCTGCGCGTTCAATACTAAACAATCCACTTACACTATGTAATCCAAAATCATTGGCATAGCTCATTGTAAAGTTCGTCTGTGTCGAAAGGAAGTTTTGGTTAGAATAATAAAGCCTATCACCATTTTTATATTCCCTGCTTTTTGAAACCTCTGCACCATCATAGATGTGCTCATTTTCTCCAAGTCTATCAAATTCATATAAGGTATACCTCGTACCTACCTGAGTTCCTCTTCCTGCCCCCATATTTCTACCATAGGAAAGTCTTGCCTTCAATCCTTCCACAAACGGCATTTCATATTCAGCATATAAGTTCACACTCATATTCTGGTCCGTTTGAGTAGCCAGGTTATTCAATTTTTGAATTTCAAAATAGTGGTAATCCCCTACCCGGTTACTAGGCAAATCCACTGGATAACCATTTACATAAGGAGGGATATATCTTGGTGATAATAATAAGTTTCTATAATCATTCTCATCATTCTCACCACCGATTTTGTTAAAAGTCTTAGTTCGGTCAGCGTAATACCCCGCAACCTGAAGACCGGCCTTCAAATTATCCATCACTTCTATGTCCGCCCCAGCCCTGAAGTTCCATCTGTCATAATCCAAGGTACTTAGGTTACCATCCTGGGTAAAGTAAGAGGCACTTGCAAAATAACTGGCTTTTTGTGATCCTCCACTTACATTTAGGTTATGCCTTTGAGTAGAAGCCGTAGACCAAGCCTCTTCCAGCCAGTTATAATCGATTGTTTTAAAATAATCCAATTCATCTTGAGAGAAGAACCGATCGTCATCACCCTCGGTGGCCGCTTTACCATATGGACCGTTCATGATATTGTAATACATTCCAAACTCATAGGCACTTAACATCCTGGTTCTATAGGCTTCATCATTTACACCATAAGAACCGCTATAGTTAAATTTTGGCTTGCCATCTTTACCCCTTTTAGTGGTTACGATTATTGCACCGTTGGCTCCTCTGGAACCATAAATAGCCGCAGAAGCGTCTTTCAAAAAGGAAATACTTTCTATTTCTGCAGGATCTAAGGTATTGAACCTAGTTGCATCATTACTACCATCAGCAGCAATTTGGAGCACCCCATCAATCACATAAAGTGGCGCTGTTCCATTACCATCTTTGGAAAGTGTTTCAGGGTTCCTAATTCTAATGGAAGCCTGAGAACCAGGACGGGTTGCACCACCACTCACTCCTACACCAAGCACCCTTCCTGCTAATGCAGTACTGAGGTCACCGGTGGGCAGATCCTCAATTTCGGTTGCATCCAAAGTCTCAACAGCACCGGTCAAGTGTGATTTTTTAACCTCACCATAACCTACTACAACTACCTCTTCCAAAGAATTGTCATCCAATTTCAAGGTTATATTGATCTGAGTTTGGTTTCCTACCACCACTTGTTGCTTTTCAAAGCCTATAAAAGAGAATTGCAAAGTAGCACCTACTTCAACATCAAGGCTATACGTACCATCCAGGTCAGTTACAGTTCCTTTATTGGTGCCCACAATAGATACCGTCGCGCCTGGAAGTGGCTCGCCCTCTTCGTCAATAATCCTACCGGTGATGGTCACCTGTTCTGCTTCCAGGAGAATTTCCATTTCCCCTCTCTCCAAGATCCCTGCCTGGAGGCTTTGGTTTATAAACAATTGAAGAACTGCCCCCAATAGGCAAATCTTAGCCGTGGTTTTAAGGCAGTAAAGCATTTTTTTCATAATCTTAGCTATTTTGGTAAATTTTCATTTGATAATATTGGATCTTCAAATTTTTGGTTTGAGCCCATTTTTTAAAAATGAAAGTGCATGAAACTCCCTCATGGCTGCTCTCGGTTTTTCTTCATCTTATTATCTCATATATTTATCTATTTTTTAAATTGGATAAACACCTGTTTATGATCGATGCTGAGGTGATCTTGTTGATATGTGCCCAAATCAAATGAAGCCAAAGCTCCAATAATTGCCACTGCAAGGCCTAGCAAAATTTATAGTCCTAATTATTTTAATGGATCCTTTGCAGGAAATGCTGTACTAACCCTCCTTAGATTTGAGGTCTCAGTCTCCATCCTCAGGTCCATCCGATTTTGAATTTCCTGCCATACCCGGTCTAGGTTTTCCTGTTCCCAATCAACAGTATCCTCTTCCATGGCAGTCAATATTTTCGTCACCTGACCGGGTATCCTGGTACTATCCAGATGATTTTTGGCCCATTTTTCCCGAAAAGGATTCTGGAAATCACACCATTCCAAATACCATTTTATAAACCAAGAATCATCCAAATGTTCTTTTAAGGAATAAAGCTCATTGTTCATTTTATTTTTAGATTTTATATAAGGGAAAAAATCATTTGGAATCTAATCATGCAAATGATAAAAAAAATTTAAATTTCCATTTAATTTACCAATTCGCTTTATTTATTGCGTTTTTATCAAAAAAACAAGTTGTTTTTTACACAAAAAACATATCACCGAGTGGACATTAAAAATAAAAAAAAACAGTCCTTTTGATAAAAGGACTGTTTTAAATTAAATAATCCGAGATTTATTTTATTCCTGAAAAGCCATATTCAGCTTATTAAAAAACAACTACCTAAAGAAAATTTTGAAACAATAAATCTACTCTTTCATCATAAAAATATTTATAAAACTCAAATTTCCGAAAAAAAAAAAGGAACTTACCTCTAAATGAGATAAGTTCCTTTAATTGGCATAATCAATAATTGCTATTGAAGCGGATCAAAATCTCCTCCCCAACCTTTAGTTTGGTATTGTTGTAGGTAGGGGTTTGTATCGATTAGATCCTGATAAATTCCAAGGAAATAAAATTCGTTATACCAGGTAAATGTCCAGTTATTATCTGTTGGGTCGAGGTTATCTCTTTCCTGAACACGGAAATAATTATCTCTCCACCACTCAGTATATTGATCTTGGTTTTCAATTCCTTCTGGGAATTCTTCTGGTTCTCTGCTCACTACCGGAGCATCACTTCCTTCAAATGGATCCTCACTTCCTACATAATCTTCGCCACTTTCATTTTGGGCAATAAAGTAGAAACCAGTTCTTCTTGATCCATCAAGAGGCTCAATTCCCAGTCTAGTACAAGTATTGAAGTCATCATTGAACAACATCCAACGTTTCAAGGTGTGGTATCTTTTTTGACGCTCGTAAGCCAACTCTACTTGTCTTTCTCTTACAACAGCTCCAAATAATTCATCTCTTGAATTTACATTAGCTAATCCATAACTGCCATCCAGGTTCTCGATTCCGGCACGTTCACGAATTTCCATAATGCCTTGTTTACCTTCATCCAATCTTCCAGAACCAATCGCAGATTCTGCCAGATTTAGGACTACTTCTGCAAAACGTATTTCGATATAATCATTTCCGGAATTTGTAAAGAAGTCATCATCTGATGCATTAGGATTTGTCATTTTCTTCACATAAAAACCACTTCGACTAGCAGCTCTACCAGTATCCTCATTTGGCGTTTCTAATCCTTCCTCACTAGACCAGGTATAGTTCCAGGAGCGGTAGTCAGGATCATCTCCATATGGAAATTTATCGCCAGGGAATACAAAGGTTGCATAAAAGCGTGGATCCCTGTTTTTATAAAACGTTTGTAAATCGTAGTTATAATTTTCAGATTCGCCAATTTGACGTCCATCTTTCATCGGGAAGGCATCAACGGTTTGTTTGGTTGGTTTTAATTGATAAAATGTTCCCTGATCACCTGGTCGAGTAACAGTTGCCCAACCACTGTTCATTTGTCGATCATTTGTGATAGTATTATAGCTCCAAACCCAAACAGCCTCTGGATTACCAACTTCCTCACTCCAAATATCAGCCCAATCTCCCTGATACAATCCAAATCCATTGGCCTCCAGGATCTCTATAGCTTCTTTATTTACTTCATAAGCTGCCTCCCAACGGGCTTCTTCATCATTTCTGTTAAACTGGGGGCTTGCCCATAACAAGGCGGCCCTTCCTTTTAAAGCTGCAGCCGTACCACTGGTCACTCTACCCCAATCAGCTGCATCAGCCCATCTGCCAGGCAATAAATTTATGGCGCTATCTAAATCTGCCATTACTTGTCCGAGAGTTTCTTCTGCAGAGGCTCTTGGCGTACCACCAGAAGGGTCCACAATTGGATTTTTTGCTTCTAATTCGATTGGAACTCCACCATACCAGGTGGCCAGATCGTAATACTGATAAGCACGCCAAAAATACATCTGTCCTTTCAAGTAACTTTTCATTGGCTCATCAATTCCGTCATATTCATCTACGCTATTGATGAATAAATTAATTTGGCGAATTCTGGTATACGGTGTGTTTTCTATCTTGGTAGTCATCTTTCTACCAATATAATCCCAACAATGGTATTCACTTGGTGAAATGGTTGCCCATTCCTGATTCCATCTTGTTTCACCATATGCCTCATCACTGGTTTGCATTAGGTCATCGTTATGGGAGTTATAATACCATTGCGGCACATTCCCATCGCTGGGCAAAAACAAACCATAAACATAGTCCACATAGGCTGAGGCCCTTAATTCATCCTGAAACACCTGCTCGTTTACCCCTGTCCAATCTTGTTTTTCCTCGAGAAAATCATCATTACAAGATGCCATCAGGAACACAAATGCCAGTAAATATAATTTGCTTATATTTTTTATATTAATAGTCTTCATTGTATTCATTATTTTAAGTTACGGTCTGATGTTTAGGCCTAAAGAATAGGTACTTAACACTGGATATCCATCCCATGAACTATTTGCATTCTTGTAGGAATATGGATTAACAAAGTTAACTGGATTAATTGCAGTAAGCCTAACACTTAAAGCCGACAGGTTCAATTTTTGAACAGTTTCTTTCGGCAATGAATAGCCCAGGTTTAAGTTAGGCATGGTAAACCGAAAACTACTCACCCTCCAAAAATCAGACGGTCTATTATTTATATTTCTAAAGTATGGATTTGGCATGGTACCATTTGGGTTTGTATCTGGATTATAGATATTATTCCAGATTTTTGGTACACTTTGGAAACTTCGGTCGATCTCTGATCTAATCCTGATGTTCCTGGCATCAATGTCATGATACCCACCCCAAGATATTCCAAGAGTTGCATGAAGGCTTAGCTGCTTGTATTTTAATCTTATGGTTGACCCAAGACCATAACTAGAATTTGGTCTCTGAAGTTCTACCCGGTCATTGTCATTGATAATACCATCTGGTTCAGCAAACTCGCCATCACCCAAATGATTTCCTCGAACATCGCGGTAATAAAGCATTCCTGGTTTTAGTTGATTTGCGGGTGTACCAAATACCTGTTGAATGTTATACTCACTCACATAGGCATCAATTTCTGCCTGGTCTTTGAACATGCCAAGGTAATCATAACCCCAGGTTCCAACGGCTGATGGCTCTCCCTGACCAGCATACCAAGGCAAAACAGAATTCTCATCAAAATTCCCTACAAGGACTTTATTGGTACTCCAACCACTGTTCACATCAATACCATAGCTAAAGTCTTCACCTATATTATCTTTCCATCCTACTGCAAATTCACCTCCCCAAAAATTCACTTCGCCATAGTTCTCTGCAGCAACAGTACCTCCAATGGAGAATGGTACAGCTCCTGTTCGTTCAATTAACATGTTTCGTCCTTTATTGTAGAAGGCATCAGCTGTAATATTTAACCTCCCATCTAAGAACTGCATATCAATACCGAGGTTGTTTTTATAGTCATCACTCCAGACCGCATCTCTATTTGGGGAAAGCTCCATCTTAAACCCATCTGTCCTTGGGGCATCGCCACCAAATGCAGCGCCTTTAGCTATTTGATAGGTGTAACGTTGTCTCCATGCCCACATTTTGGTATCGTCTTTCCCTAATTTACCGTGAGATAACCTGATCTTCAAGAAGTCAAGCACATCCGATTCGAAGAAATCTTCTTCAGAGATTATCCATCCCCCAGAAATTGAGTAGAAGTGACCCCAGTAATTTTCAGGAGCAAATTTTGTAGATGCATCTGACCGATATAAAACTTCCAATAAATACTTATCATCATATCGGTAGTTTACTCGCCCTACGTAGGAAAGTGCACCTGACTCATATCTCCATGTATATCCTTCTTGCGGACCAAATGCTGAGTTAAATTCACCATTTGAATTTGGCGCCACGTCTTCACGTCGAACCTGTTGCTGAGAGCCCTCAGATTCACCACGCTCTATCGTAGCCAGGGCACCAATGGTATGCTTCCCAAATGTTTTGTTGTAAGTTCCAACAAAGTTGTATTGTTCTGAAAAGCTATCTGAATTTCTATAGAAGATACGGTCCCCATTTTCAACCACAACAGGATCTCCAACTACCTCTGCATCTGGCAGATATATATGTCCATTTTCTCCGCTTCTTTCAAAATTATAAAGCTCATACTTTGTACCCAACTGGTGGTATTTCCCGCTTCCCATGTTTCTACCATAAGTTGCTCTAAAGGCCAATCCATCAATAAACGGAACCTCATAGGCAACATTCATATTGAAGGTTAAAGTCTGATCCTGATTTACTTTAAAGTTATCAAGGTTTTGGATGGCGAAATAATGGTATCCATTTCCACCAATACCACCCCTCGGGATATTTACAGGCAATCCGTTAATATAAGGAGGTACATAGCGAGGTGCACGAAGCAAGTTATTATAATCATCTTCTTCATTTTCACCACTTACTTTATTAAAAGTAGAAGAACGATTTGAGAAATTACCAGACACCTGCAAATTCGCTTTTAAACCTCTTGCTATATCAAGATTTGATCCGGCACGGAAGGTCCATTTGTCATAATCAACCTCAGCTAAGTTTCCTGTTTGTTGGTAGTAAGAAACGCCTGCAAAATAGGTTGCACCTTCTGCCCCACCACTTGCATTAATTGAGTGTCTTTGCGTAGAAGCTGAAGACCATGCGCGATCAAGCCAGTCATAACTATTGTCTTCAAAATGTGCAATCTCATCATCGGAGAAGAAATAATTATCGCTATTACTATCATCCCTGCTAACATTTGGGTTACCGTATGGGCCGTTAAGTTCATTCATAAACCGTCCATACTCAGCAGCACTAAGCATTTCTGTGCGCTTCTGTTCATCAGTAATACCATAAGATCCATTATAACTAAACTTAGGAGGGCCTGCTTTTCCACGTTTTGTTTTAATAACCACGGCACCGTTAGCACCTCTTGAACCATAAACTGCAGCCGCCGCATCTTTCAAAATACTAAGGCTTTCGATTTCTGAAGGGTCAAGTTGGTTGAATAAAGTATTATCATTTCGCCCATGATCATCAATCTGAAGAACCCCATCGATAATATACAAAGGCTGATTATTACCGCCGTCTTTTGACAAGGATATAGGATTTCTAATCGTTAATGTTGGTTTTCTACCAGGACGGGTAGAACCACCTGAAATATTAACACCTGGTAGTTTTCCGCGTAATGCAGTAGCTAAATCACCTACAGGTAGGTCCTCAAGCTCCTCCATGTTTACGGTTTCTACCGCACCGGTTAAATGTTCTCTTTTTTGTTCCCCATAGCCTACTACAACAACCTCATCCATAGCGTTCTCATCCATTTTCAGGGTTATGTTGATTTCAGTTTGATTTTCAACAACCACTTGTTTCTTTTCGAAACCAATAAAAGAGAATTGCAAGGTGGCACCCTCCTCAACATTAATACTATAATTACCATCAATGTCAGTTACTGTACCTTTGTTGGTACCTACCACTGTTACAGTAGCACCTGGAAGAGGCTCACCCTCTTCATCCACTACAGTACCAGTGATGGTTACCTGTGCCTGCACAGGTGCTGCAACAGCATCAACCTTATTTTCAGCTTTCCTTACACTGATTCGGTCATTAACCTGTTTGAAAGCCAATCCGTGGGAAGTTGCCAACTGGCTCAAAACTTCCTCCAAAGATCCGTTATTTACTTTTACATTTGCGGTGGCCTGACGGGCCAACATTTTTTTGTCAAAGACAAAAGAAAACTCAGTCGCTTTATGCAAAGCGGAAAATACTTCCTCCAAAGAGACATTATTTAAGTCTAAAGACACTTGGATTTCTTCCAAATCCTTTGGCCCTTGGGTGCTTGCTCCTGCAGCATACAGCAAATTCAAGCAGAAAAGCTGTAATACAAAGCCGCAGAGAAAGATTTTCCCCTTAAATTTTAGGCTGTGTAATAATTTCTTCATAATCATTTGTTGTTTTGGTGAATTGTTAATTGCTAAAACCCGGCTTTTATCACCCAAGGTTTATGCTCAATTGAATAAATAAAGTTTTGCGGCGACCGAAGGTTATTCAGTCACCCATACTCCATGTCTATTTATGTTTTCATTTGGGTTGATGATTTTTTAAATTGTATGGTTACGTTTTTATTTTCTATGGAAAAATCAAACTGGAAAGCATAAGCAATACTCAGTAGTACATTTTCCAAATTATCTCTATGAAACTCCCCGGACACTTTGGCATTCTTTCCAAATTGTCCCTCAGTTTTGATTTTTACTCCATACCACCTCTCTAAAGTCTTGACCACCTCAGGAAATGGTGTGTCTTCAAAGTAAATGGTCCCCTTGGTCCAGAGTAGTACAGTATTTGTATCAAAATGGTCTTTTTCAAATCCTTTTTCGGAAAGTAAAACAGCTTCACCTGGATTAAGGATCATGCTCTCCTGAGCCCTTGCTTTTTGGTTTTCCTGATCCACTTTTACTTTTCCTTCCACCAATTGCACTTTACTGGTTTCCCCGTCATAGGCACTTACATTAAATGCTGTCCCTAAAGCTTCTGTGGTTAGGTTGCCTCCATGAACTCTAAAAGGAAGCAAACTGTCTTTGGCTACTTTAAAGTAGGATTCTCCTTTCAGGATGATCTCCCGGTTATTTTGACCAAAACCCTCCTGGTATCGGATTTCACTAGCGGCATTCAAAATCACATCACTGCCATCGGGCAAATGCACTTTTTTCTTTTCGCCGGGAAGAGCGGTTCTTACAATCCAGCTCATTTTTTCCTCTTCCCTCATGGTCTCCTCAAAAATCCCGGTAAGATTAATTCCAACCAAACCCACTACTGCTACCACCAGGATCACCATAATTTTTAATCCGGTGTATTCCCGCCTAGGCTTTAGCCTTTCTCTCAGATGGGATTCAACAGGTTTTTCTTCCTCGGCATCAATGATATTATTGATGGCTGCAAAAACCTTATTTTGGCTTTCCGGCTCCCATTCCTGCTCCTGCTCACCCATCGCCAACAATAGGGACTTGGCAGCCTCTACCATATCCATTTTTTCCGGATGGTTTTCACACCAAGCTTCCCATTGCTGGTCCTGAAATGTTTCCTTACGGAACACCCATTGTCTAAAGGAAGCATCCTCCAAGAAATCTTCGATATGATTGAAATGATTATTCAATTTCAGGTTCTTTAATTAGAAGGGGGCCAATTATCTGATTTCTAATCACCATTTTTCATAAAAATTGAAACTTCAATAGTTTTTCAACTATCTCCATCGATATTTACAAACCTTGCAATAAATCGGTAAAATTTTTAATAGATCTTAATACAAAAAAGATGATTTTCCAGGCTCAATTTTAATCTTTTTTTCCTTTTTGGGCATTTTTTGAATATGAACTACCCTTTTTTAAGGCATGGGGGATTTATAACTGGATAAAATTTCCAAACTATTTCTTCAAAATTGATTCTTTCTTCCTGTAGGATTGAACTGGTCAAATAGAAGTATCAATGAATAGCTTTCAATTAAAAAACAATCTTAATATGCCATCTTTCAAGGGGTGAATATGGTGTTATTTTTAATTCCTCAAGCGGCTTTCAAATTGGGCCCGCTGACTTGGATTAATGATAAATGGATTTTGGGAGAGTTGTCCTAATACTTTTCCAAAAAATGGATGGATTAAAGAAGTATTTAATAAAGAAAAAATTTCATTTTTGGTAATGACTTTCTAAAAAGTCTCTCATTTGGTCTTCGATTGCACTTTTTCGGTCATTGAATCTTTTAAAACCTTAATAGATTTAAATATCAAATTATATAAAGAAGGAATCTGAACATTCATCAATTCTGCTATTTCATCATAATTTAATTCTACAAAGTAACGCAAATACACCGCTTCCCTTTGTCTTTCTGTCAGCAGGTTAATGGCTTTGTGTAGTTTTTCATTGGATTCATTGATAAATTGCTTCTTTACCACACCATCCAAATAGGAAGATTCTTTTAATAAAGCAGAAGAAAATTGGTCAATACTTTCCTGTTTTCTAAAAGAAGACAACCTTCTGATGATCTCCCTTCTAAATGCGGTGAACAAATAAAACTTAAGCGATGAACTGATCTGGGTTGTTTTTCTTTTATTCCAAATACCCAAATACACATCCTGAATAACATCTTCAATCACCTCCCGGCTACCGGTAAATTTTTGGCCATACTTAAATAAGTCCTTGGAATAAACTTTAAAGCAATAGCCAAAAGCTCCCCTGTCATCAGATGCGATCATCTTCCACAACTGTGCATCATTTAAAGTTTCATAGTTCATAGCCCTTGGGTTTCCTGTTCCTAATATTTGGATTTAAACCTTTCTTGGTTCATTATACTTTTCAGCTGTTACTCAAGTGAAAATTTCTTTCTGTTGTTTTTTAATAGAATCAAATTTCAATCCCAGTAACATTAACAAAGTTATCACTATCTCCCGCTGAACTTCCCTGTACTTACCTGCCGATTTCTCAAAATCCCCGTTTATGACATTTTTTTGCCGGAAATGGAAGTTTTATTCTTTATTGAATTATTTTGGCTTTCCATTCGGGATAATCCTTTCCCAACAACTTCCCGGCATAATTGCCTAAGAAACTGTAACCTATTCTCCTTTCTTGTTCGATTTCGGATAGGTGATACTTGATAATACCGTCCCTTCCGACAAAAATTGGTCTTTGTGTTTCTAATTCGTAAAACCGTCCCCAAATGGGTTTGGCTTCGGGATCCTCTACAACTACCAGATCATATCCTTTTGGAGAGTTTTCGTCATTTACTTTTTCCAGGCGAATTCCTTCTACTTTAGAGGACTCGAACCAATCCACCGCACTTTCTACCGCAGTAATCACCCGTTCATCTGGTTGTTCCAATTCCATGAGATACTGAACTATGCCAACACTTTCGCTTCCACTAAGTGAAGGCAGCTCATAAGCCCTTGCCTTAGCTGGACTTAAATCGTCCTTATCATGCTGGGCGCACCAAACAGTCAATTCTCCATCCACCTCAACCTGGGTTTCCAATATGATTTCCAATCCTTTATCGATGGCTTTTTGAGCAGCTTGACGCTTATTTTCACCTACAAAATCATATGGAGGTTTCTTTTTTGCCACGTCTTTGAGCAGTTGCATTACCCCAATCATCGCCCCGTCATTGTAAGTTATATGTTCATAATAACCTTCTCTGATGGGGTAAAACTGGGGCCAACCTCCATTTTCATACTGTGCTTCCAACAGATAATCCAAACCATCCAAAAAAGCTTCTTTATATTTATCATTTTTTGTTTCATCAAACACTTTGGCCAAATACCTCATTTGGGTATGGGTGGCACCATTGTCAATAGTGGTCCCTATTTGATTACTCTTTTCCTTTGCCAAATCTTTCTTATCGGACTCAGATAGCTCTGCAGCCATATCAATGTTTTTCACCCATCCTCCATTATGATTCTGGTACAAAAGCACATTGTCAGCAATCCGTTGGGCTTCCTGACTGCCATACCAACTATCTTCCTGGTGTTGCGCTTCATTCCAGGAAACCTTTTCGGCAGTTGGTTTAATACCACAGGCGATTGCCACTAAACACAAACTGAAGATTAATAACCTTTTGTGAAGGTTTTTTCCTCCAAATAATCCAGAGAAAGGAAATAACGATTGGAGTTTCATATTTTGGGTTTGGCTATTAAATAGGTTGTCCGAATGCAGGAATTATTTCATTTGGAATTATCAACCTTAGTTCGAATCTAAAATCGTCACTGCGAGGCTTATTGGGAGGTTGTGGGGAAAAAGTCGTGGCAGTCTCCATGAAGATTGCAACACCCTTTCCTCACACTACACCAATCGCAAAAGGATTCGCTCCATAGGCGTCCCCATGGGACAATGACGGTTTATTCCATATTTCGGTCCTAATTAACCGGACTCTGTTTATCAATTATTTTGCATCAGACTCCCCGCTGTAACTTCCATCTTTCCAATTTTTGGGATGGGCCGGGGTAGTATTTTCGAACTGAATATTTTTGGTCTGTTCACCTTTAGTTTGAGCATAAATGCCCCCCCCTGGAACGTCAAACTGAACATCCTCAAACAGGATATCGCGGGCATCCAAAAATTTCATCAGGCTGTCCTGGCTGCTTACTTTGACATGCCGGAAAGTGAGGTTTTTTGCATCATCGGCATTGAAAAACCTGCGGCAATCTTTTACCTCAACATTTTCCATTACCAGATTTTCTAATGGGGATTCTGGAATACCATTAATATTTACAAAGGTCGAAGCAGTATTTACCAATATGTCCTTGATATGAATATCTTTAAACTTAGGTGTCAATTCATTGACTTCACGGGGAGGCATTCTTTTGGCCAAATCACCCACATACAATTCCTGGCCAAGCAAATCCCAACGGAATGCTGTCATTTCCAGGTTCATTCTTAATCTTTCATAATATAGGTTTTCACCGCCTCCACCTCTTGGACGACGGGTTTTGAAACGAATCCCCACACCGGTATTGTCAAATACACAATCATGGATGTAAAGATTCTTAATTTTCCCGGCAGTTTCACTCCCAACGGTAATTCCACCATGTCCTTGTTTGGCCAGGCAATAGCGGACTACAATATTTTCGGTAGGCTTGTTGACACGGATTCCATCCTTACCTCTACCTGCCTTCATGGTAAAGCAATCATCCCCATTATTAAGGGTAGAATACTCTATCAAAACATTTCTAGAGGATTCAATGTCAATTCCATCTCCACGAGGGATCCCAACAGAATTTACGGTTACCCCACGAATGATCACTCCATCACAATAAACCGGTACAATATTCCAAAAGGCTGTACGCTCCAGGGTAATCCCTTCTATATAAACATTGGTACATTCGGTTGGGCTGACAAACATGGGCAAAAAGATAGATTCCCCATTGTAGCCTTCATAAACCCTTTCCTCAACCGGTTTTTCGATGGGAACAAATTTCTCTGTAACATCCTCCGTCATCATTTGGTCCTTCACAGGTCCTTCCTCAGGACCATACAAAGTACCCTTTCCTGTCAATGCTATATTATCCTGCTGATATGCATAAATACATGCACCCAAGGACATTACTTCTACCCCCTCATGTCGGGTAAATACCGCTGGCCGGAAATCTTCCAATTGACCACTAAAATAAAGTTCAGCACCTTCGGAAATATGGAAATTAACATTGCTCTTCAAACTGATTCTTCCGGATTTCCATTTTCCTTCAGGAACCACCACTTTACCACCTCCCTGGGCGCTTACCTCGTCAATGGCTTTTTGGATGGATGCTGTGGATATCACCCCTTGCTTAGCTCCATAATCCACAATGCTTACCGTACGATCGGGGAATTCAGGTTTTTTAAATTCCGGCATATCGAAAGGTGCATCTACCGGAGCTATCTCCTCTGGCAAGTTATCAGCACCCACCTGGTCCCTGGTCATTAAGCTGTCCAAAGGAAAATAAGATTCCTCCTTTTTCTCTGCCTTATTGGGAGTACAAGCGGTGGCCAAAAGCAAGCCAGCCATCAAAATCACAAAAACATTATTGTTTCTAATCATGGTTATCTTAGATTGTTTCCTTCCATTCAAGGAAAATTGTTCAATCAGTTTACAGAATAAGTTTCAAATTAATTTAATCGGGAAAGACATCTGTCCTGTGCTATCCTGCGGAAAATCACCCTTTACCATTATTGACATTCAATAGTTTAAACAAAGAAGCTTCAATTAATTCTAAAAGCCTTTTTATGGATAAAAAGGCTTTTCTGCTACTTTTTTAATTCTTAAAGCTAAATAGGGTTTTCCAGGAAGTTGGATTTCCCTTCCATCTTTATCTCTGAACTTATAGCCATCTCCCTCTAAAGGAACCATTTCAAAAATTCCTTCAACCGGGTCTATGGTCATATTCCAGGTATCTATAATTTCGACTTTAAACCGATCCCCTTCTTCTAGGCCTCTTTTGGGCAAAATCACCTTCCAAGAGGATGGGCTTTCCTTTCCGAAATAAAACATATAAAACTCCCCTCCTTTTCCAGTAAGATTCAATTCATAATACTGATCAACAGGATTCCAATCCACCGGACTTTCTTGCACCAACGATTTTAAAAAGGCAATCCTTTCAGGGCTTTCCCCTATCAGTTTTCCACCTGTAGAAATCCAGGGGTTCTTCTTATAAGATTCACCATGAGTCGCATATCCTCCCCCGATGTATGCATTCCAAAAACGAAAAGTAAGTTCTTCGGCAGAAATCCTTCCCCATCTTCTGGTAATATTTCCCTCATAATTGATTTCATCATGGACAACTGGTTTCCGGAACAAATCCCTCAGTAAAGGACTTACGCCGGGAACTCTCACGGCATTATAATATTGTAAGCTAATATGGCTCACCCAAGGTTTTCCATAATCATAAATATTTCCTGCATTGTGTATGGACCGGAGATGGCCATAAGAATCTTTTTCTTCCACCAACTGAAACAATTCATCCCATTCCTCATCAGTCAGACTTTTCATAAAACTATTTTCATTGGCCAAACTCCACCAAATGTTGGAAAATGCAGCATAACGAGCCATCATATAGGAGACAAAACGTTTGTTGGTTTCCTGATCCATTTCATCAAAGCCCCATCGTCCATCATCGTAGGGTCTAAAAAGAATCAGGTCTGCTTGTATTCCATTTTCATAAAGCCACTTTACACATTGATCAAGTTTTTTAAAATATTCAGGATTAAAGCGCGAAAAGTCCCAGTTTTCCCTGGAGGTCCCTTCAAATGGAAATTCTTCTATTTTTAATTTCCCCTCTTCAATGTACCTTTCCTTATAGGGAGGAACTGCCAAAAACCGCACCTTATTAAAAGGTGAAGATTTTAAGGTTTCCAAAGTTTTTAACTGGGATTCCATGGATTGAAATGGCCATTCATAAACAGTGGTACCAAAAGGGTAAAAAGGAGTTCCATCTGGATATTGAAAATGATATTGATCCCGAACCATTACAGGTCCATGGGTTCCTCTTTTGGCTTCCGTACAAATTAATTTTCCTTCTTTTCCATCCAAAGAAGGTTTGTTGCTGAAAGTTTTATAAGTCCATTCTCCCTGCTCTTCCGGCATAAATCGGATCTTGTATTCTCCATTACCATCATAAAACCCCTCCGTCCAAAGTGAATCGTTATCATTATAAAAAACCGCGCCGAATTCTGTTCCAATAAAAGGATTTCCACCTTCCGGCCCCTCAAGGATCAATTCAAATAAATCCCATTGCGGTACAGAAGTTTGACCAACTACTGAATTCCCAGTAAGGAAATACAGTTGCGCTAAACAAAAAGAAGTCAGGAATATTTTGTTGAATTTAATAGCTAATCGCATGGTTAATTTTGGGTTAAAAATGGATATGGAATAAAGTAATAAGATATTCCTACCCAACTTTCCTGCACTTTGCTGATTAAAAAAATCAAATTCAAGAAAAAAGCAGTGCCGTCAATAAAACCCTACTAAAATTGACGACACTTGCATTGAAAAAATATTATTCCGGTCCCTTCGGCTCCCCTCAGGGACCATAGAGTGCCTAGGCCTAACCTAAGCGCTCTAAAATCTCAAGTCTTACATCTAAAAACTATTATCTATCTTTTCCCAGCTTTCAGCTTTTTGGTGGCATCTTCCCCTCCATTGAGTAAATAAAGCAAAGGCAATGGTCTGTCTTCTCCTTCAATAAACTGTGGCCTTTTGTGCCAGGGAGTTACGGAAAGAACATTGGCAAAATCCATCCAAAATTGCAATCTGGCTGGTTTCAAATCCCAGGTCATGTGGAAATGGTTGGCCGGAGCATATTGCTTGTACTCCATCATGGTAGCATATTTGGGTACCACAAAAGTATGTGGCCAGGTAGGGTTGGCTCCTTCACAAACTTCCTTGGTCATGGCTTCGGGCAGGGAAATTGTTTCCGCTTCATCCCAGATCATGGAGAACATGCCAGATAAAGAACTATAAGCCAATCTTGCTGCTACACCTTTTATTTCCCCCGGGGAAACAAAATGAACGGAATTACCTAAATAATAGAAATAATCCACCGCTTTAGGAAAAGAGATTTTGGACATGATTTCTTTTTCCCCTGTCCCTGGCTTGGCGGCCCAATTAAAGGAAGCAGAACCTGAATTCACTCCATCCACAAAACCTTTCTCCAACCATTTTTCATGGCCTTTGATGACATAATCATTCTGCTCCGCCAATGCTTTGGCATCCTCTTTGTCCCAGGCTTTTCTAAAATCCATAAACAATGGAGGGTTTCCACCGGAAAGCCAGGTCATAAATAATTGAGTCAATAAAGCCTGAACATCCGCCTCAGTTGCAAAAGGAACTACAGGTTTTGGCCCATTATGGTCAAAAGAGCTATTGAAAAGTGACTCCATGATATCGGCTACCGGAAGCTGAATCCCTCTGTCATCAGATCCCCATTCTAATTGGCTCATAAAACCACCGCCTACGGCATCGATTTCTTTCATCAAATCCCGAACAATAAGGTAAAGAGCCAAGCTTTGATCCAATAATTCACTATCCTTTGCTGAATCAGGCAATTCGATTCGCTCACCCGCATGGCCATTCAACCATTTTCTTAAACGCTTCAATTCATCTTTATCATAGCTTTCCTTTTTCAGCATATCTGCCAAAAGCTTCATATCCAGTCTGGTTACCTCTAAACCAAATTGATTTCTGGTTTCCAAAACATGGGGTAATGCAGTTTCCATACCCATAGAATCATGGCCAAAGACCACCACCCTTTTGCCTTTTAAACCTTGGAAAGTGGCCGCAGCATAACACCAATCCACCAAGGCTTCCACAGTATCTGCACTCATTTCTGGGTTTTGGCCTACATCCGGCCATTTACCCACATTGATATGGGTCAACTTGCCGTATTGGGCAATCGCTCCTGAAGTGGCATGGGTATAAACCACACCTGGACGGGTTCCACTATTTCCAGTGGTGAAATTGATTGGAATATCCTGAGGAAAATGAGACAACAAAGACAAGGTGGTCAATTGCGGAAATGACCAGGTATCTGGTACACAAACCAAAATATTAACCCCAACTTCTTTAAATTGCTTGGCCACCTGATCTGCCTGTGCTTCTGCATCAATAAGGATATCAGAATAAACCACTTCAGCTTGATTGCCATCTGGAAGTTGGATTTTTCCGGCCAATTGGCTGGCGGCATGTTTGATGATATTGGTACTTCTCTCCCGGCTTGCTTGGTCGATCCGTGGATCACAAGGCGCGAACACCCCGATTACAGGTTTCCCTGTAGTTGCTTTGGTATTTCTGGATAATAATTTTGCTTCCATATCAATTAAGAACTTTTTCTTTTTCTTGCTTTTTTTTCTTTTTATTAAACAATAATGACAATAAAAACCCTGTCAGAAATATCACCAATGTCCCGATCACAATGGTCAGGTTGGTATGCATGGTGTTTTTGAAATCCACCCATTTTCCATCCGTTAGAACGATGGGGGTCAAACTCATCCAAGCAATGACCAAAATACCGACCACCACACCAATGGCGGCCTCCATTTGTTGGACTTTTTTAGAAAAATATCCCAAAAGGAACAATCCCAAAACCCCTCCACTGAAAACCGAAGATAGCGCCCACCAGGAATCAAGGGCACTTTTTACTTCTGTCATGGCCAGGGAAACCCCAATACTGATCAACCCCATAACCACAGCAGCAACGCCTAAAACTTTAAAACTGGCTTTGGTATCAGCATTTTTATTAATGTATTTTTTGTAGTGGTCTGTCAAAATCACAGTTGCCGAGCTATTCAGGCTGGTAGAAATGGTACTCATGCCTGCCGCAAAAATGGAGGCAATCAAAAGACCGGTCATTCCTTTGGGTAAACCATTAACAATGAAGAAGGGAAATATCTTGTCCGCGGCATCTGCTGATCGAAGCGAAGCAGGCAATAAATCTGGATTTACCTGGTAATAAGCAAACAGTGCCGTTCCGATAAAGAAAAACAGCAAGGATACAGGCACATATAACATACTGCCAAACCAAGTAGATTTGATCGCTTCCTTTTCCGTCCGGGCACTCATATACCGCTGAACATAATTTTGGTCAACTCCAAAATTCTGAAGGTTAATAAAAAGCCCATAAATCAAAATCACCCAGAAAGTGGCTTCAGTCAAACTCACTCCAAAACTTCCCAGGCTAAATTTATCCTGTTGGGCACCAATTTCTATCACTTGCATGGGCCCCTCAGGCATGGAAAACATAACTAAGCCCAAACAGATCAATGCCCCGGATATCAATACAATTCCCTGAATCGCATCTGTCCAAACTACGGCTTCAATCCCTCCCATGGATGCATAAATGATCACCGAAATCCCTGTAACAATGATGATGGTGCCGATATCCCAGCCCAAAAGGGCATTCATAGGCAAAGCCAGCAAATACAAAATCGTCCCCATCCTGGCCAATTGGGTCAGCAGATAACAGATGGAGGCATAGCCCCTAGCCCAGGATCCAAACCTTGTTTCCAGGTAATAATAAGCTGATTCACTTTGGACACCCCGGTAAAGCGGTACAAAGAATTTTACGGCCACCAACGCTGCAATAGGAATGGAAAGGCTAAAAACAAAACTGTTCCAATTGCTCAGATAGGCATTTCCGGGCAAAGCCAAAAAGCTAATGCTACTGACAAAGGTGGCAAAGATGGACATACCAATGGCCCAGGTGGGCAATTTTCTACCTCCCACCATGTAATCATCCGTTGTCCGTCCTTTTTTAAAATAAAATGATGCACCAAAAAACAGGATGCCCAACATATAAAGGAAAAAAATGACCAGGTCTATAATGGGTAGTTGCATGTGCTCTTGGTTATTTGATTAATTGTTTGTTTGTAATTGGGGAATTGGAATATCAGAAATTGTGTCAGATTTGCGGGGGCAGATTCCCGGCACAATCACTTTCGGCATTCCTCTTTGGGCCAAAGCCTTAATTGGCTCTATTTTCAGAATTAACATTGGTTTGGCCTTCCCTTTTAGGCTTTCATTCCAAACATTCCCTAAAAACGATTATTTACTAATCCTGTGCCTTTAGCCCTAATTCCTGAATCTTCACTTTGATATCTTCCAGGTTTTCGGCTATTTTTTCCCTTTCTTCTTTGCGAAAATGATGAAGCGGAGAAGCCATATAATCACTGCAGATCCCTAATACACTTAAGGCACATTTAATTCCCTTGAGGTAGCTGGAGCCAAATTTACCCAGAGCGTAAAGCCTGGTAGAAATCTCCAATACCTGGTCATGCAGGGCTTTTACAGTTTCCACATGCCCGTTTTCTGCCGCCTCATACAACTTCACGTACAATTCCGGGAACATATTGGCACCGCCATTGACACCGCCATGGGCACCCAAAAGTACCGTTTCGGCCATGATTTCTTCGGGCCCCACAAAGAGAGAGAAATCAGACCGGTCTTTCATTTTATAGAGTACCTTGTTGAAATAAGCATTGTTGGCTGAGCTGTCTTTCAGGCCAACAATTTTTTCATGTTTTGACAAGGTTTTCACCGTATCCGGCTCAATGACTATTTTGGTATGGGAAGGCATATTATACAGGAACAAAGGCAAAGGAAGCCTTTCCACCAAATACTCATAATACTCGATCAATTCGGGTTGGCCAAGGCTAAAATAATAAGGCGGCGCAGCTACAACAGCCGCAGCACCAGCTTCAGCAGCAGTATTGGCCAATCGCAAACTCTCGGTTGCAGCGGTATCGGTAATACCCACCAAAACAGGAACCCTGCCATCTACAATTTCACAAGTCCGCTCCACCAGTTCATGTCTGATTTTGTAAGACAAACTGGTAGATTCTCCAGTGGTACCAAGGATAAACAACCCGTGAACGCCCCCATCAATGATATGGTTGATCAGACGTTCCAAGCCTTCCACATCTAATGTATCATCATCCAATAATGGAGTGATCATAGGGGGAACAATTCCCTTAAAGGGTTTCGGTAATGAGGGTATCGTTTTCATATTTAGTGCAGCTATTATTTTGAATCAAAGCTTTTTAAGATAAAGCAATTTGATTCTTTAATTAGAGTTTTAACTACAAACTTATGCTTTGTCCGCATAAGACTATCCTGCACTTACTTGATAGGCTGTTACAAAAATGAGGAATATGTGAGGAGGGATTGAGCTGGGCTTTCAGCCCGACATTGTCACAATGCAACCATGCCAAGGGCCTTGCCCTTGGCTAAACTGAGATAGGTTTTCAGTCTGATTTCACTAAAATCCACCCACAAATTCTAAAATCTGACACATTTAATCGGATTTTGGTCAAATTCCGGAACCCGCAAATGAAATATGGTGAATACGCCCTGAAAGGGCAGTTAAAGTTATTATTTTTGATTTAAACCTTCAGGCTAATATTCAACATTTGGCATAGAATTACCCTCCGTTTGCTAGTGCTTTCTTCCAACCTTCATAGGCCAATTGAACCGACTCCCCTTTGCCATTGGGAATGATTTGGTTTTTGTTTTGAAGATATTGAAGTTGTTCCAAACTTTCATACACCCCCGCTTTTAGACCTGCTAAATATGCTGCCCCTAGGGCGGAAACATCCGGTATGCCCACATTGACCACAGGTTTCGATAAAAGATCGGATAAAAATTGGGTAACAAATCCATTGGCACTGATGCCTCCATCTATATTCAATGCTTTCAAATCCAAACCTGAATCCGCTTCCATCGCAGCAATGACATCTTTGATTTGGTAGGGAATAGATTCCAAAGCAGCCCGGACGATATGTTTTTTGGTAGAGTCGAAAGTTATTCCTACCAAGGCAGCTTTCCGCTTCATATCCCAATGGGGGGCCCCAAGGCCACTAAAGGCAGGGACCAGGTAAACTCCCTGGTTGGATTCCAGTGACAGGGCAATTTCTTCTGTTTCCTTGCTATTTTCTATCAGCCCCAATTCATTTTTCAGCCACTCTATTGTCGCCCCACAAGTGACAATCACTCCCTCCAAAGCATAATTGACCTGCCCTTCAGTGCTCCAGCAAATGGTGGTCACCATGCCGTGCCCGGAGACCTTTGGCTTTTCTCCAATATTCATCAAAACCGAACAACCAGTCCCCAAGGTGGCTTTGGCCGTACCCGGGGCAAAACATTCCTCCCCAAATGCCGCTGCATGGGAATCACCGATCATGGAATTCACCTTCACAGGTTGCTTCAAAATCCCCCCAAAATCAGATTGTCCAAAATCTGCAGAGGATGGCCCCACTTCCGGTAAATTCAGTCCGGAAAGGTTAAATTGATCTAATAATTCCTGATCCCAATCCAGGGTTTCCAGATTAAAAAAGAGTGTTCTGGAAGCATTGGTATAATCGGTTTTATATTCCTGTCCATTGGTCAGCTTGTAAAGCAACCAAGTATCCACAGTCCCAAAATAGGCTTTGCGCTCATCAATGGCTGATTTTACCTTTGTTTTATTTTCGTACAACCAGATCAGCTTGGTACCCGAAAAATAGGGATCAATGATCAATCCGGTCTTTTCACGGATCATGGGCTCCAAGCCTCTGGATTTTAGTTGCTCACAAATTTCAATGGAACGTTTACATTGCCAGACCACCGCATTATAAAGGGGTTTTCCTTCCTTATCCCAAAGCACGAAGGTTTCTCTCTGGTTGGAAATGCCACAAGCCTGGATTTGATCAAGGCTCCCCCCTTTTTGCTCAAATTCTTTCAAGCATTGCTGAACCGCTTCCAGGACATTTTGATAAATAGCTTCAGGTTCCTGTTCCACCCAGCCCCCATCAAGGTAATGGGTTTTCAAAGGAACCGAACCTTTCACCACCTGTTGCCCCTCCTGATCAAATATCAAAGTTTTGGTTCCACTGGTTCCCTGATCAATAGATAATATATATTGGTTTTCTTTTTTCATGAGTTTTTGGATTTACTGCAAGGATTGCAAAATAATGCGCTAAGGTGGCAAGATTTTTTGGCGATAATCTTTGCGAATTCTTAGCCCACATTGCAGTTAATATTTTCTCTGGCTACTAATTTTTTAACAATCTTCCAATTCCATTGTGGCCTTGGCGCCTCTACGAGCAATCACTATTCTTCTTTTGAATTGGCTTTATCGATCATGACGGCCAAAAGAATCACGGCTCCTTTGACCACCTGTTGCCAGAATGGGCTAACATTGAGCAATACCAAGCCATTATTAAGTACACCAATGATGATACCACCCAACACAGCCCCCATGATGCTACCTTTACCTCCGGAAAGAGAAGTCCCCCCGATTACCACTGCAGCAATAGCATCCAATTCATAGCTTATCCCAGCATTGGGCTGAGCAGAGTCCAAGCGGGAAGTCACGATCATACCACCCACAGCTGCCAAGCCGCCGGCAATGGCATAAACGGTCATTTTGACCCTGCTGATATTGATTCCGGAAAGCCGGGCTGCCCTTTCATTTCCTCCGATAGCATATACATACCGGCCAAATTTGGTCTTGGTGGTCAGTAAAACCGCAGCACCAACTATCGCTCCTGTAATCCAAACGGGCATGGGAATTCCGATAAACCAACCCGTTCCCAGATAGGCAAATTTTTCTCCCAAACCATTGATAGGAAAACCTTGAGTCCAGAGCATGGTCAATCCACGGGCAATGGTCAGCATAGCCAGGGTGGCCACAAAGGGGGGCACTTTGAACTTGGTGATGGTCCAGCCATTGAACCAACCCAAGCCAAAACCTAAAGCCACTCCGACGATGACAGCACCCAGGGGGGCAAAGCCGATGTACAGGTTCATGGCTTCCCAGGCAATACCGTTTTTGATCAGGGAAGCCGTTACTGCCCCACATAAGGCCAAGATGGATCCTACCGAAAGGTCAATTCCTGCCGTCAAAATAACCAGGGTCATGCCCACGGAAATGCAGATATTTACGGACACCTGCCGCATGACATTCCAACCATTGGCCAGGGTCAAAAATTGTTCGGAAAGCAAACTCAATACCAGGCAAAGCGCCAACAGCGCAATCATGGATTGAAATTTTGCCAGCGAGGGGATTTGTTTTTTTATTGCAATCATTTTAATTCAAGTTAATCAGCGGTTGTCAATAATAGCCGCCCTTAGAATTTCATCTTCTGATGTATTTTCATTGACCTGGATATTAGCTGTCATTTTTCCTTCTGCCATCACCAATACCCGGTCAGAAATGGCCAGGATTTCGGGCAATTCGGAGGAAACCACAATCAGTCCCAAACCTTCTGAAGCCAATTGTTTGATCAATTTGTAAATTTCATTTTTGGCATTGATATCAATACCACGTGTAGGCTCATCCAGCATGAGTACTTTCGGCTTGGTTGCCATCCATTTGGCCAGAACCACCTTTTGCTGGTTGCCCCCACTCAGTTTTTCCACTACCTGATGGGCAGAGGTGGCCTTGATTTTCAGTTCACCCATATACTTTTGAGCCAAATCACTTTCTTTCTTGGCATCCAACAAGCCTGCGGAAAGCAAATTATCTACAACAGTAAGGCTGGAATTGGTCCCAATATCCATGCAAAGCACAAGCCCATCTTGCTTTCTGTCTTCTGGAACCAAAGCTAAACCCGCCTCCATGGCCTCCTTGGGAGAATGGAAATGGCCCGCTTCACCATCAAT
This sequence comes from Echinicola jeungdonensis, assembly GCF_030409905.1. Taxonomy (NCBI): domain Bacteria; kingdom Pseudomonadati; phylum Bacteroidota; class Cytophagia; order Cytophagales; family Cyclobacteriaceae; genus Echinicola; species Echinicola jeungdonensis. Next base: position 1,955,903 of record NZ_JAUFQT010000001.1, on the reverse strand, counting down.
GCACAACTCACCAGAACTGCTGGGATGCATTCCGAAAAGGGTTTCCATTAATTCAGTTCTCCCCGCTCCCATCAATCCAAAAATGCCAACCACCTCTCCTTTGCCCAGCTCAAAACAAATATTTTTCAATAACTGCTTATCTGGCCTCTGAGGATGAGGCAGGGATATATTTTTTGCGGAAAGTACTTTTTCGGTAAACTCTTTTTTGGTTTTATTTCTTTGGATGACAATTTCCCTTCCTACCATTTTTTGGATCAGGGCATCCTCAGTCATTCCTTTCATTTCTCCCGCCTCAATCAATTCCCCATCCCGGAGCACCACATAGCGTTCAGCAATTTTGAATAGCTCATCCAGCTTATGAGAAATATAAGCAATGGCCTTCCCTTCAGCGATAAGGTCCCGGATAATGCCAAATAGCACCTCCACCTCACTATCACTTATGGCAGAAGTGGGTTCGTCCATAATGATCACCTGGCTTTCCAGGGATAAAGCCTTGGCAATTTCAACCAATTGCTGTTGGCCAACTTTTAATTTGTTTACCGGGGTTTCAGGATCCACATCCAGCTTCAAGCGCTTTAATAACTTGACAGAAGCTTCATGCATCAATGGCACATCCAAAAAACCCAATTGGGTTTCTGGCTCCCTGCCTAAAAAAATATTTTCACGGATGCTCAAATGGGGAATCAGGTTCAGTTCCTGATGGATGATGCAAATTCCCTTTTCCTGGGCTTCCTTGGTGTTTTTAAACTTAACAGGCTCCCCTTGATAATAGATCGTCCCTTCGTAATCAGGATAAACTCCGGAAAGGATTTTCATCAGGGTGGATTTTCCGGCCCCATTTTCACCAATGATGGCCGTTACCATACCCGCTTTCAGCTCTAGACTGACCCCTTTTAAGGCCTTTACTCCTGTAAATTCCTTGGTAATATTCTCAACTGCCAGCATTCTCCACCAATTTCTTACTTTCCTCAAAACCTACTTTTACAGGGATGATCTCCAAATCACTGAGATTCACCTGCTCCTTATTCATCTCAATGGCCCCATAAAATGTGATTTTATCTCCCACTTGGGAATTTTGTTTTAATCCGGGCAAAACCTCCTTCCGAATCAACTGGTTGATTTCTGCGGAAACATTGTTGAAATCCATGGTCTGTTCAAAATCTGCCATGTCTACTCTTCCACTGGCGTCCCGAACCGCATTGCCAAAAATGTATTCGGTGGCAATTCGCACCGGATGGAATCCTTCTTCCGTTTGGACCATCACGGTAATTTCATTTTCATCAATTTCCCGGATCTCACCTTTTCCCTGGACCATAAAAAACCGGATATTTCCGATCCCCAGGGCTTTGGAATATTCATTAAAAGCCTTTTCGGGGTTTTGGTCCAATAAGGGAATCAAGTGGGAAAGCAGAGTGGCTCCCCCCAGGTTGGGCATCAATTCATTGTCCCAAAAATCCTGCGCATAAGCCACTGGATCAAATTTTCCAGCTTCGGCTTCTGCTCTTACTTTATCCAATTTTTTTATGGAAATAGAACTTGCCAATCCAGTTAATAGAATGCCGGCAACGACAATTCTTTTTATGACTTTTCTTTTCATGATTCCTCCTTTTTACCGTATGCCTTATAATATTCTACATTTCCCTTGTGCACGAGTTCTACATCCACCGGTAATTTTTTATCAAAATCCCTTTCTCCCTGGATGTATTTATCTGCCAATTGGGCAGCGGTTTTGGCCATGATTTTGGGAAACTGCATGGCGGTGGCAGTAATTCTTCCATCTTTGACCGCATCAACTACATCGGCTGCACCATCAAATCCAAAAACTTTGACTTCATCCTGCATTCCTGCCGCCTTCAAGGCCTGATAGGCTCCCATGGCCATAGCATCATTGCCGCAAAAAACAGCATCAATATCCTGATGAACCTGTAATATGGATTCCATCACTTCCATGGCTTTATTGCGGTCAAAATCTGCACTTTGCTGGGCTACCATTTTCAGTTCCGGATAAAAATCCACTACACTATGGAAGCCTTTTGAACGGTTCCAGGTATTGTTGTCCCCCACCAATCCAAGGAGTTCTACATAGTTGCCTTTTTTATCCAACTGATCCACAAAGTATTTCCCCAGGGAAACACATCCTGAATAGTTGTCCGATAAAATCTGGGAAGTGGCCTTATCAGAATTGACTTCACGGTCCATACAAAAAACAGCAATGTCCGCATCTGCCGCTTTGACCACATTACTTACAGAACCCTCTGCATCCGTAGGATTAAAGAGGATGGCCTGGTAACCAGCCGTGATGGCATTTTCAAAATGGTTGGTTTCCAAAGCCGTATTATTTTGTGAATCAAAAATATTGACTTCATAACCCAAGGATTCTGCTTCCTGGGCTGCTGTTTCTGCCAACACCACAAACCAGGGATTATTCAAGGTGGACACAATAACGGCCACTTTTCCCTTGGAAATGGAGGTAGCTGATTCGCTCTTACAACCTGGCAATAAAGTGATGACCATGGATAGTAAAAGGATCAGGTATGGGGTAAATTTAGGTATGGGTATTTTGGTATTCATTGTAATCAATTAATTAAGTCACCGAGCCTTGAAGGGTTAAAATCCCTTCAAGGCTTACTGCAATAATTTCAATGCTTGCTCAGCAATGCCTTCTTCTGAAATTCCATAATGGTTAAAGATGGCCATTTGGGAGCCTGTCACAGTATATTCATCTGGAATGCCCATGATTTTAAACTTGTTATTAAAGCCGTTTTCCATTAAATAGGAAGCACAGGCTTCGCCTAATCCGCCATAAACACTATGCTCTTCTACCGTCAAGATGGCTGGATAGCTCTTAGCTACTTGGGAAAGCAATTCCGTATCCAAAGGTTTGATAGTGTGCATACTGATCACCCCTGCCTGGATTCCCTGGGATTCTAATTTAAAAGCTGCTTGCAATGCTGGAAGAACGGTCTCACCAGTAGCCACAATCATCAGGTCTTTACCTTCACGGATCACCCTGCCCTTCCCAAATTCAAAATCATCTTTTTCTGAAAGGAATGGCAAAGGCTTTTTCCCAAAGCGGATATAAACTGGTGCATCTGATACTGCAGCTTGCCTGATGGCCATTTCCGTTTCATAATTGTCCGCAGGAGCAACCACAGAAATATTGTTCACGGCCCTCAAAACGGCAAAATCATGCAAACTATGGTGGGTGGATCCCAAAGCCCCGTAACTTACCCCTGCACTGATACCGATGACCTTGACCGGATTATCGGAATAGGCCACATCATTTTTGATTTGTTCCAATGACCTGGCCGTTAAAAAGCAGGCAGGGGAAACGGCAAAAGCTTTTTTCCCTGCAGAAGCCAATCCAGCAGCAATGCCCACCAAATTCTGCTCTGCAATGCCAACTTCAACGATCTGTTCCGGGAATTTCTCGGCGAAAGGCACCAATTTCCCAGACCCTCTGGAATCGCTGGTTACGGCTACTATTTGCCGGTCATTGGCTGCCAAATCCTGTAGGGTGGCCGAAAAAACCTCCAGGTTGGCTTTTCCTTCTTTTAATGTATTTTGAGTTGCTGTATTTACGCTCATTTGATTGCTGGTTTAGATAAACTTTCTAATTGGGCATCCAACTCCTGTTGGGCTGCAGCATATTGCTCGTCATTGGGAACGCCATGATGCCATTTGACATTGTTTTCCATAAAACTGATGCCTTTGCCTTTGATGGTATGGGCAATAACCAAGTTGGGTTTGCCCTCCTCAAAAGGAACCTCTTGAAAAGCCTCCTTAAGGGCTGCAATATCATTGCCATCCACATGCTTCACATTCCAACCAAAGGCTTCAAACTTGCTGTCGATAGGATCCGAATTGCAGACATCTTTAGTTGCCCCGGTAATCTGTAGTTTGTTATAATCCAAAATGGCCACAAGGTTATCCAGCTTGTAGTGCGAGGCTGCCATAGCAGCTTCCCAGTTAGAACCTTCCATCAATTCACCATCTCCCAAAAGGGTAAATACCTTATAATCCAATTCATCCATTTTTGCCGCCAGGGCGGTCCCCACACAAATGGGCAGACCATGGCCCAGGGCACCGGTATTTTGTTCAACACCTGGCACCTTTTTGGTTGGGTGACCAATAAAGTGGCTTTGATACTGGCAAAGGGATTCCAATTCCGATTCCGGATAAAAACCTTGATCAGCCAGCACTACAAACAAAGCCTCCACTGAGTGGCCCTTGCTTTGGATATAGCGGTCACGGTTGGGATCCTTAAAATTTTCAGGTGAAACATTCATGACCTCATTGTACAGTACATTGAGGATATCGGTACAGGAAAGGCTCCCCCCGGTATGACCTGCATTGGCCCCCTTGATATATTGGAGGATTTTTTTCCTGTATTCCAGTGATTTTATTTCTAATTCTCTTGTTGTCATGGCTTGTTGTTTTGTGGTTTATTTACTGCCGTTACTTCCATGTTTATAAACCTCCCATCCCATGTAATTTTCATAGGCTTCTTCAAGAATTCCTGCGGTATGGGAAGCATTCATTACCACATGGTGCTCAAACCCGTTTTTGCAGACATACTGCATCAAACCTTGTAAATTTGGGATCTGGGAAACGGCACGGTTACCAAAAGTATTCAACTCATCATCCGTCAACTGTCCTTCTCCAATGTAGGCTTTGATTTTGCCTTGGGGGTCATCTGTGCTGATCCGGCCATAAGTCAATGGGGTTGCTGGGGTTCTTCCCGAAAGGGCACCATACGTATTTTCCTCGCCTACCGTAGTTCCCAAAATAGGAGCAGTACTAATCTCGATATCCGGCAAGAAAGATTTGGCCCAGTTACCACAATGGAAAAGCACACATTTTTCAGGGTCATCAGCATAGTTGTTGTTCCAATCCACAAGGGCACTCGGAGAGCCCGAAGCCAACTGCATGGCATACATGGTCAAAGTCCCTGTAACATCCACCTCACAGGCACTGGGCATCATATTTTCACTCATCATAGACATACTGGTACACACATTACAGCCATAATTTTGCTGCACCGAAGTCCAACATTGGATGGCAGTGGCATCCAGGGCATTTTCCTCCATAAATTCATTAAGGATGACGTCCATCTTGGCAATCTGAAACAAGGCCTTTTGAGGGGTATTACCCACGGGAGCATAATCTTTGATTCTGTCAAGTCTTTCCTTGACCCTGGATTCCTCATGATCCAGCTTATTGGCCCTGCCTAAAATCTCGGAAAGGTCAATAGTGGTCACCGACACGCCACTTCTCTGCAACAGCTTTTCACTATAGCGGACGGTGTTAAACCCGCCTGGCCTGGCCCCAATGGCTCCGATACGGGCATTGCGAAGGCCTTTGACCACACGACAAACGGCAGTAAAATCCTGAAGGTCTTTTTCAAATTCTGGATTAGTAGGGTGAACTACATGGCTGGAGGTCAGGGAATATGGGATTCCAAACTGGTACAGGTTATTGCAAACGGAAATTTTTCCACACCAGGCATCCCTTCTGCGGGCCACATCCAATTTATTCAGGTCATCGGGATACCCATGAACCAAGACCGGCACATTTAACCCGGCCAATTTCAGAGTTTCGGCAACTCCCCGTTCATCCCCAAAATTGGGCAGTACGACTAAAATTCCCATGATCTCATCACGGTGCTGCCTGAACAGTTCGGCACATTTTACTGCCTCCTGGAAAGTTTCTACCCCTCCCAATTTAGTTTCCTGGTCATCCAGAATAACAGGGTTGATGTTTAATTTTTTCAAACAATCCAGGATATCTGCCCTTGCCTCAGAAACCAATTTGTCTGGAAAGAAATCCCTGTTTCCTATTATTACACCTAGCGTAATTTGCTTTAATCCTTGTCCTTTAAATATCATAATGTAGGTTTTAGATGTTCAACTAAGGACTTCTGACTAATCCTTAGTTGAACATTTTTATTTTCTGTTTTTATTTTTTCACTACCAATACCCAATCGGTCTCTTGGTTGGGCGCTTGAAAGTTTACCGGATTTTCCCCAGCTTGAACTTGGCTGCCGGTTATTTCTTCACCTGATTTCGAATCAATCCAGGTTATTTTTGAATATGCTCCCTTTTCGAGCTGCAGGGAAAATGACTCCCCACCTGGAGCAAAAACCACATATTGCTGGCCCGGTTGAGCTAAAGCATACACCCTTAGCACCTGATGGTGGGCCAATAACTCATCATGAGGTTTCATTTGGTAGAAATCCACTTTGTCCTGCATGACCTTAGCCAAAATTTGGATGTATTTTTCTGAAGTTTGAAATGGATTTTGATCATTGAAGGGCAATCCAGAAGGACCTCCAGCATAAAGTTCATACTCTTTTGCATGGCCGTTCCAGGTAAAAGAGGCTCCAGCTGTAGCACAGGCCCAAGCGCCTCTTCTCAAATCATCCTGATCTGCACCCACCCTTTCATGCCAAAACCTTCTCCACAATGCATTGCCTTCACTCATAAATACTGGTTTGCCTTCATACCCGAGCAAGCAGGCCATATGATGGGTCCAAGCGGACCTCCATAAGTGGCGTTCCTGGTCTTTATCCGGTGCTGCGATCTGATGATTTTCTACGGCTGCAAAGCTGTATTCATTACGTTGATATTCATTTTCCCGGGGAAATTCATCTTCATAAGTTCGGAGATGATCAAAAACATCATATTTCTGTACTAACCTGGCAAAACCCAGTTCATGGCTTTCCCGATCTCCAGGTACTTCCCAGACAAAATTCCAACCGGCCAAATTGGCAAAGGGTGCCAGGCGGGCCACCATATATTTTACAAACTGATCTTTCTGTTCAGGGGTAAGCTTTTCCCATGCAGGACCTTCATTTTGGCTGCCATCCACTCCTAAAAACATGTGCACGCCCACATCCTGGGTGTTAAGCCAACCTAGGTGCTGTTCCATGCGGTGCCAAACCTCCATGTTCATGGTGCTGAATGGCTTCCCCTCTTTATAAAGGGCCAGATCCAGGGTTTCCGGTTCTGGTCCATCCAGGTAATATTGCTTGAAGCAACAAAGTGAAAGCAGCCAATTGACTTGCAAATGGTTATAGCCATGATCGATCAGGGGTTGATAAACATTTTCCTTAATCCAGTCAAAATCCTGGCCCAGGGACCCATGGCCTGTTTCATAATAAGATTTTAGCCAAACGGGATCTGTCCCATTATAGGCCAACCAATGAGGGTTTTGATTATAAGGTTGCAAAATGCCTTTCCCGGCATTTTCAGGGGTACATTCAAAAGTTCCTTTTCCACCTTCACTGCCATCAGACCAGCGATAGACATAGGTCCAGGTGCCGGTTTCTTCGGGCAAAAACCGGATTTTCCATATGTTGCCTTCAGCCCCTCCCTGGCCATCGCCATCGAAAAAACCCCAAAATTCGATGAGCCTGCCGGAAGGGGCCTGAAATTGCACTTCAAGGGTAACCTCAGTAAATGGGTTACCGTATTTTTTTGAGTTAGTTATTTGGGTTTCAAAGAGTCGATAAATCCCCACTTCCTCCACAGAAGAAGTCTTGGAGGGATTACCTTCAGCTTGGATTAAAGTGGGCTGAAATAACAAAAAGGCCAAAATGGGCCAAAGTAGTTTTTTATAAAATCGGTTCATGGGTTTATGGATAAATTGACCAAAAGCAGAAATTCCTTTTGCCTTTTACAGGTTTTATCTATCCTAAATTTTTAAAATAAAATCAGCTTTGGTATCCTGCACATTCCTGCCCGGACAAAATTTATGTAAAAAATCTTCCGCCTCCCTGGCCAATTCACTAACCAAGGAGGCAGAAGCAGTCAGAATAAAAAAAATGCAAACCCAATTAATATTACCTTACAGAGTTATTGAAGGAGATATTAATCCCCTAGGGTAAATCACAACTCAATATTTGTTAAAAAACAGAACAAAGAGGAAAGAATAAAGACCGCTGTACTTTTTGACTATTCGTTAAAAGCTGCTCTTCCAAAGACCAGTCTCCCTTAGGTAAGATTCGACCATACCACAGTTCGACAAAATATTTTTGATCTATTTAACTTTGCGGCCTCAGCGAGAAACTTAACGATATTTCTTAGACAAAGTATCGTAGTTATTTCCCACTTTGGTCCAGTCCACTACTTTATCGGTGGGAATGGCATGAATGTATTTTTCGATATTATCATATCCATCACCATTTAGATCTCCATTGGCATCAGCTGGGTAATTTGGATTCAAGCCATGGTCCTTCTCCCAATCATCAGGCATACCATCCTTGTCTGAATCTTGATAGGGTACTCCATTATATTCTGGATATCCTCCCACTTGGCTGACATCCGTGATAATCCCTTTATTGTAAGAATCTTCATCAAGCCTCCTTCTTCCACCAACCAAAAATTCTTTTCCAATATGGCTTTTTCCACCCTCCTGGTATTCGATTTTTCCGGTTTTCACTTGGCGGACAATTCTGGAATCTACAGGATCCCTTTTGGGCAGGGTGGCACCTACATTTTCCAGGACAAAATCATAGGCTTCCTCTGCCGTCATCATGCTCAGTTGCGCTAAAGGGAAGGGTTCATTCACCCGGATATAGGGCTCAAATTTTTTAGTCAATTCCGGCTTACCATCCACCTGGACTCCGCCATTCCAATTGTCTTTATTAATTTCTTCATAACCTTCCATGATATTACCACTGACATGTAACCTGCCCAATACAAGAGAGTCTTTTACAGACCGATCCCCTTCTGGCTTGATGATCCTAAAGCCCACGGGATCATCCTTAGGAGTAATTGGGCCTGGTTTAAAATAATTGTTAAGAATATTATATCTGGAACGATGATCTCCACCATCGATGGTACGGTACCACCAGTTAAAGATGACATTATTGACAAAACCAAAATCTCCATACATGCCAACAGAAGCATTCCGGGCAATATTACTTGCCCACAGGTTTCGCATAAAGGTGCTGTTCAAACCTCCAATGGTGCTTCCAAAAGAATGGTTATAAGTATCCAATGCCTCTGCAAAAATGGAGTTTTGAATGGTGACATTAACGGTGGGCAGTTTGTGTCTTTTTCCATCTCCAGCCTCATACATGTGCCGGTACATGGACATATTTTCATCCAAACCCCAAGTTGAAGAAACATGATCAATTATGATATTGCCAACACCATTACCTCCTAATGCATCATCTCTAAACCTTACATCGGTTTCCCCTCTTCTGAATCGCATATGGCGGATTACCACATCATGGGTATCAATCGACACCGTAGCCCCTGCAATACAAACCCCATCTCCAGGAGCTGTTTGCCCGGCAATGGTAACATAAGGCGCCCGGATATTTATGGGGCTTTCCAATTGAATTATTCCAGCCACATTAAATACAATATAACGTGCACCTCCTGCTTCACAAGCCTCCCGGAAAGTTCCCGGTCCGCGATCTGCCAGGCTGGTTACCACAAACACTTTCCCTCCACGGCCGCCAAAGGAATAGGCTCCTCCACCCTCTGCCCCGGGAAATGCGGGTATATCCGCCTGGGGAAGATCTCCAGGCGTAGAAGCCCAGGGAAGGTAAGGTTTACCCTCTTTGATTTCTGCTTTTATTACCGGCCAAGCCTTTTCCCAAGCTTGCTCTGAATGTTTTTCATTAGCCGCATTGATCTTTTCGGCTTCTTTCTCCACCTCAGGTGGGATTTCTGGATATTGTGCCTTTAAGGTTAAAGGTGTTACAAAAAACAACAGATAAAACAGATAGTTAAATTTTTTCTTAAACATTGTGGAATAACATTCTTTGAGTGAATCAAAAAAGGACCGGAATAATATTCCAGCCCTTTTGTTTTACTCATAAGCTGGATTTTGAGGGTAGTCCCCGGCATCCAGTGAGATTACTGATAAAGGTATAGGTCTAAGGATTTTCAAGTTTCCATTGGCCCCCATAAATGGATCTTGTCCATTATCATATAATTGGGAGACTTGTGGGTTGTAGAGCTTGTTTCGCTCCACCAGTTTTCCAGTTCTTTTAAGGTCATGCCAACGATGCCCTTCCCCAGCCAATTCTCTTGCCCTTTCGTCAAGAATAAAGTCAATATCTATTTGACTTTGGGCTATCATCATTTCTCCTTCATGACCTGGCATGGCAGCTCTTCTTCGAACTTCATTGATTCTTTCCGTAGCAGTCCCCAAGTCTCCGGCTTTGAAATAAGCCTCTGCAGCAATGAGATAGGTTTCTCCCAATCTGGCCACAAACAAATCGTGGGTATAGCGTACATCCGGCAGCTGAACCCGGTCGAATTTTTTTAGTGAAGGATAATCACTTTGATTATTCAGATGCCACCAGGAATCATTGAAAGGTATAATTTCTGTGTCAGCCCTGTTTTCGAGGTCTTCTGCTCTCCAGGTTACCGTGTCGGCGTATTGTTCGGCAGTTCTTGGATAGTATTTATCGATAGGGTAACCATCTTCATCTAAGTAATGACCAACATACGGAGAGGTTCTAACATTCAGAAATGTCCCCTCAAACCTGCTATCATATTCTCCATACACTTTCCAAAGGTATTCACTAACTTTCAATCTCAATTGTTTAAAAACCCCTTCTCCTGTTCCAGTAATCAATGGACCAAAAGGAGTGTCCCAGTTGTGCCTTCCTCCATTCAGCAAGGAACTTTGATCATATTGCACCGAAAAAATAATTTCCGGATTGACATCATTTTGGAAAGCAAAAATATCCTCATAGTTAACCGTCAAGGATTCATTGGCAATGGCCTTATCTGCATATTCTGCAGCTTTTTCGAAATCACTGGAACTTCCAAAATCCTCATACCCTTTTGTCAGGTACACTTTGGCCAGCATGTGCCTTACAGCTCTTTTGGTTACTCTTCCAAAGTCATTTTGATTTTCCAGCACCTCCTGCTCAGCAAGTAACAACTCATCAATGATAAAGTTATACACCTCTTCAGCAGAATTTCTGTCAAAATGGGTTATGGGTTGCCGAACCATATCGGATACAATGCTCACACCACCAAAATGCTGCACCAACAGGAAATAATAATAGACCCTCAAAAACCGGGCTTCCCCTTTCTTTGTAGTCAGATCATTGGTTTGCGCAGTCAAATCTGCATAATGCAAAGCTGTATTAGATACCTGGATACTTTCGTATAATGTTTGGAAGAAATTTCCTACCTGACTTGTTCCAGGAGTCAATGTTTGATAAGCTGTAAGCCCTAGCGGAGCTTCCTGTCCTGTCCCAAAGAACAAGTCTGTGCCTCCAATAAACATATAGGGAACCGGAGCATAAACATCTCTTAGGGTAGAATAGCATGAATTTATCAAGGCATTGTACCCTTCCTGAGTCAAGTAAAATGATTCCGCAGTGGCTGTACTTTTATTTTCTTCTTCCAGGAAATCTGAACAGCCTGTAAGTAGGCCGAGGGAGATCAGTCCTATATATATTGATTTTTTCATGACTTCTTAAAATTTAATATTGGTACCGAATTGATAAACAGAGAAGGCGTTTGATGTGGAATTTTCACCGGACATACTTGCATCTGCCCATTCCGGATCAAATCCATCATATTTGGTCCAAACGAAAGGATTAATCACATTTACATATACCCTGCAACTTTGAATGCTCAATCTCTCCATAAGACTGGAACCCAAATTATAACCCATAGTGATGTTTTGTAACCTTACGAAAGAGGCATCTTTATTGTATCCTGGGTATCCGTAATCCTCTGCATCCTCTCCCCAATATTGTCCTTGGTTTCGAGGTTGCGGATAAGTATTGCTGTACCTGGCTTCAGTTATTGGATTTTCTCTCATATAATAAGGCACATCCAAGATCTGCTTACTGTTAAAATCGGTAAATTCTCTATGGAAGGGGCTGTAAAGGAAGACCCCTTGTTTAGAATAAAGACTTACAGATAGGTCAAAATTCTTATAAGCAAAGCTGGAAGACAATCCACCGGTCCAAGAAGGAAGTGGGGAGCCCAAAATTTTCATATCATTGTCAATATCAATGACCCCATCACCATTTTGATCTTTTACCTTTGCAGTTCCTTCCAAGGTATTATTACCTTCTGGTACCTCATCTTTTTGCCAAACCCCTACAAACTCCATAGCATATACCACATCCACAGGCTGACCGATAAACCAACGGTTAGGTACATCGTCCTCTTTTTTGCCGTAAAGTTCTACGATTTTGTTTTGGTTCTTGGAAAAGTTAAAGCTGGTTTCCCAAGTGAAATCCCCTGTTTCAATATTGACAGTGTTCAGTTGTATTTCTATTCCTTTATTGCTTACTGATCCCACATTGTCCATCATTGAGGCCCAACCTGTTGGAACGGCCAGTTTTCTTTCCATCAAAAGGTTAAGGGATTTTTTGTCATACACATTCAATTCACCAGTAATCCGGTTATTGTAAAATCCAAAATCAACCCCAAGGTTCCATTCTCTTGTTCTCTCCCAAGTAAGGTCCTTATTGGCAATGGAGCTTGGTTTAAAGCCATTGGCCAAATTTCCGTTAAAATCATAATAGGTTTGGTCATTAACCCCAAACTGCGTGGAATAAGGCGCAATATTGTCATTTCCGGTGTACCCAAAGCTCAATCTCAATTTAAGGTTATTGAGGGCTGAAGAACCTTGAAGAAAATCCTCTTCGGAAATGATCCAAGCAGAACCTACAGAGGGGAAAAAGGCCCATTTATGACCAGGAGCCAACCTTGAGGACCCATCCCATCTAGCTGTTGCGGTCAACATGTACTTGGATTTATAAGAGTAATTGATCCTGTTTGTATAAGACATCAAAGTGCTTTTGGAGAAATTACTTGCTGTATTTAAATAAGTAGCACTTCCAAGATTGTAAAACTCAGAATTAAAGGGTGAATCCCATCCAAAACCGTACAGGTATTCATTCCTATCCATAAGCATAGAAAAGATAAAATCATAATCAATTTGGTGGTCACCTATGGTTTTATTCAAGTGTAATTGATTATCCCATACATATGAAAACCTTTGATCAGTAGCCATATAGCCACCGTTTCCACTTCCAGTGGATAATTTATCCCAATATTCTCCTACCCTTTGAAACTTAACATTAGGAGATAAAGTGGAACGGAGCCTTATCCCATCAATAGGCTTGTATTGCAGGTGGAAATTGGAAACCAGATAATACTCCTGGGTATTGAATTTATTGTATTTCAATTCTGCTAAAGGACTGACATTTCCAGAAATCCCTAACATAGGCTGACGGATCAGATCTCCCTCAGAATTGTAAGCCGGTGCATAAGGAGGCATTCTAAACAACTGTTTCATCACATTCCGACTTCGTAGTTCTTTATCAGTATAAGCCAAATTCAGGTTCGCACCCATTTCCCATTTTTCAGAAACTTTACCCGTTACATTAGCTTTGAAGTTATATTTTTCATAACCCTGGGCAGTCACATTTCCATTATCTCCCTGATATCCTACTCCTACTACATAATTCACATTTTTGGAACCTCCTGAAGCAGAAATGAAATGGTTGGTATTCAATCCCGGTTTGGTCAATTCCCCTACCCAGTCATAATAATTTTTATTCCCAAGGTTTTCTACCCAGTAATCGTGGGCATCGCCAGAAGAAGGAAAGCCAAACAAACCGTCGGGAGCTGTGATTTCACTGCCTGAATAAATCAATCCCACAATGCCACGGTTTTTGGTATATTCTATGGCCTCTTCTGCATTTAAAAAGTCTGGAATATTGGAAATGGTCCTCATTCCCACAAAGCCTGAATACTGGATACTTGCTTTTCCTTCGCTGAACTCTCCTGATTTGGTAGTAACAATGACTACCCCGTTGGAACCTCTGGAACCATAAATAGCAGTTGAAGAAGCGTCTTTCAGAATATCAATCCGATCAATATCGTTAGGATTCAAAAAATTAATATTATCCGTCATGACCCCATCCACTACATAAAGGGGGGATCCACCTGACAAGGAGTTGACACCCCGGATATTGATGTCAAAATCAGTCCCAGGCAAACCTGAATTGGCTGTAATATTAACCCCAGCCACCTGTCCTTGCAAGGCAGCAAGCGGGCTGGTAGTTCCCCTTTTGGTAATGTCTTTATTGCCAAGGGAAACTACCGCTCCAGTGAGATCTTTCTTTTTGACCTCCCCATAACCCACTACGACCACTTCTTCCAGGGAAGAAAAGTCATTTTCCAAAACAACATTAATGACTGATTGATTATTTACGGCTATACTTTTACTCTGAAAACCGATATAGGAAACGACTAATTTAGCTCCTTCTGGAACTTCAATGGAATAATTCCCATCCAAATCGGTTACGGTTCCATTTTGGGTGCCTTCCATTAGTATAGAGGCCCCCGGAAGAGGATTTCCATCCGAATCGGTTACTTTTCCTTTGACAGTAATCTCAACAGCTACTTCCATTGAGGGAACATTGTCCGCTATTCTTACATTTATATTTTCATTTACCTGCTTAAACCGTAATGGAGAACTTTGGGAGATTTCCTGAAGAAGATCATATAAGGTAATATTGGATCCCTTGATGGTAAAAGTTTGATCCAAGGACAATGTTTTTTTGTCGTACACAAACTTAAAACCTGTTTTGGACTGGATCTTGGAAAAAACTTCCTGGACAGAAGCATTATCAAAATCGACAGTCAACCTTGAGTTTAAATCTTTTTCCTGAGTTCTCATGGCAACAGCTTCATGAAGGACATTGCCCTTAAAATTTTGGTTGGCCTGGGAAGTATTTAAATATAAACAGCTCCCCAGAAGTAAAACCCCGTATTTCCAGGGGAATCTTGGTAATGTGTTTTTCATAATTTTGGGTTGTTAATTGTACATCATGTATTTTAATTGGCTTTAATTAAATTTTATGGTAACATTTTTTCCATCTATTTTATACTTCAGATCATATACAAACTGTAAACCTTCCAGTATTTCCTCGAGCTTTTCATTTTCATAGCGGCCATTGACTTTCCAGTTTTTGGGAGTGTCCCCATATACCTGAAAGTCCACCCCGTACCATTTGCTAAGCCTTTTCACAAATTCCTCAAAGCTTGCATCCTGAAATAGGATCACCCCATCTTTCCAGGAAATAACCTGCTCTACATTAAAGTGTCCTTTGCTGCTTTTTCCTGAAATTTTTTGAAACCTTAGCTCCTCTCCAGGTGAAAGGAATTCAGCCTTTTTATTTTTAGCTTTTACTTTTACCTTTCCACTAACCAATGAAACCCTGGTCTGAGAGGAATGGGGAATTGCATTGACATTGAAAGTGGTACCCAACACTTCCGTTTTTAAATCCCCGGTCTTGACAATAAATGGCCGGTCCTCATCATGTTCTACCTCAAAAAATCCTTCGCCTATCAACTCAACTTCCCTAATACTACCCGAAAATTGTTCAGGAAACCTCAATTCACTTTCATAATTAAGGTGAACCAATGTTCCATCAGGAAGGCTTACTTTTGATTTTTGCCCTCTAGGGTTTTTGACAGATTTCCAAGCCATTACTTCCTCGTGCGGAAGTGATGAAAAGGTCAGGTTTTGGATTATATAGGACCCCAAAAGACAGATCAGCAGAATGGCAGCCACTTTGGCCCATTGGAATACGGGTTCCCTGTATAAATGACCCATATTACCTTTCACTTCCTTTGGGGAATCTTTAGCTATGATTTTCCCCAACATGCCTTCCAACTCTTCATTTTCCATATGATTTTGCTGGAAAGAAAGCCGCAAAACAAACTCCCTAGCCTCCCTTAAAGCTGATATATCTTCAGGGTGTTCTTTCTGCCACTTATCCCAAAATTGATTCCGGTCACCATTCGGGTGCTTTACCCAATCGACAAAATCTTTTCTGGATATCAGTTGTTGAAATATTTCTGATTGTTTTTGCTTCACTTTTCAAGGCTTTTACTATTACAAGGGGAGACTTTGAAAAATGATACCGGGTTTTTGAAAAAAATTTTACTTTTTTTTCAGGACAGGGTTAAAAAAAATTCACCAATGGATTAATCTCCACCAAAAATCAGCTAAATAATGGGATATAAGGGCTTTTTTATCAATACAACATAGCATAAAAAAATTGGGCTTTAATTCTTTAACAATAAAATCGTTTGAAAATGGGATTTAAACCAAAGTAAAAACCTGACCATTTATGCAAATCAGTGAAAAATAATTTGCTATTCAGGATAAATTGCCCCCTCAATGGTCCCTGTAATTAGGGACTCAATCCCGTATATATTTAAAAGAAATTACCCCTTGATATATCAGGAAGAATAAATATCAACAAGTAGTAATGCCAAATTGGCCAACATGAATTTTCTTAGTTGAGACAGTGCTCGATAAATTAATCTTCTGGCTGAGGAAATATGTGAAAAGCCCATGATTTCCCCTATTTGCTCATAGGTTAACCCTTCATAATAAAAATAATAAACAGCTTCCCGCTCCTTTTCACCCAATTTTTCTAAAGCCACACTTAACTGGTTTAATTGTTCATTTTCAAACTGTTGTTGGATGAATTTGGTCTCAAAGGAAAGTTCTACTGGGAACTTTTTGAAATAAAAATCCTCTCCATGGGTCATGAGTTTGTGGTTTTTTTTCATATCCTCCAAAACCCTGCGCTTAAAAGCCTTTAACAAGTAAGGTTTAATGGAATTGGTAGGCCCCAGCTTTTCCCGTTTTTCCCTAAGATAAATAAAAAAATCTTGAAGGGAATCCTTCACTCTATTATGGTCAGAGCAAATTTGACAACCAAAATTATAGAGCATATTGGCGTATAAATGGTAAATCCGGATAAAAGCACCTTCATTACCTTTTCTGAAATCATTCCAAAGATCGACATCTCCCGTAGAGATGAATTCTTGTGGATTATTTATATCAAGCCGTTTTTTATCTACTAAAACCTCAAACTCATTTTCAAAACTGACATCGGCCATAAAAGTATTATTTTGGGTGAACGGCATAATTTTTTAAAAAAATACTTTTACAGCATCCTGCACTATCCTGTCCCAGCATATTCATCGATTTATTTCCCAGTCTCCTTTTTTAACCAAATTTTTAACTTTATACATTCCTTTTCCTATTTCCGGCAGGGGATTTATCAATCCTTTTATTGTTTCACTCTTTTATTTATTAGCTAGCCCATTAATAAATGTCTCCGAGGGCATTTCGATTTAAAAATTCTCCTAATTACAACTACTCCTTAATTGGTTGAATTGAAATATTGAGATTACAAGCGCAATTACGGGTGCACATATTTTCAGTTTTATTAGGCAACCTAACCTCACCTTTGATTAGGGATTTTTTTATTTTTTTGTAAATTCATTCCGCATTGAAAAAAACCATTTCTCAACCGAATTGCCCAACCAATAACCAACATGAAGCCAATAACTACTTTTTTGCATTTGTGCCTATTTCAATTTTTATACCTGGTAAAACCCTGGGCGATATTGCTTTATTCTCAAAACACTCATGCTTAAAAAAGAAATAATCTGGCTCTACCTATACCTATTTGCCGGCTTGGCAGATATGGCCATGATCATTCAACAAATAGATGCTTACCGGATTTTCACCAAACCATTAATTTTAATTTCCCTTACAATTTATTTTTTCACCAGTACCCGATTGATCAAAAATAGCTTGCTCAGAAAAAGTATGGGTACAGCTCTTATTTTTCTTTTGGCAGGGGATATTCTAAAATTGTTTCCTTCTTATTTCTGGTTAGGCTGGGGAGCTTACCTTATCACCCAGATTTGCTATATCATTGCCTTTAAGCTCACCCAATCCCACACCATACAACTTAAAGGGATGAATTTTGTCAAGCTTTTCTTTTACAACTTGCCTATTTATATTTTGGCTGCCTTTTTATATTATTTGATCAATGATCAATTGAACCAACTAAAAACCCCCATAATTATTTATATCCTGACTATGGTTCTAATGGTATCCATTGCAAGGGAAAGATATAAGCGGACAAATATTTTAAGCTATTCCCAAGTGTTTTTAGGGGCTTTGCTTTTTATGATTTCAGATAGCATTCAAGCATTGGATATTTTTTTCAGACCTATCCCAAGTGATGAAGTACTGGTCAGGGGAACATTCACCCTGGCCCATTTGCTTATCGTTATGGGAATTCGAAGTCATTTGATTCATGGACCAATAACAAAAAAATAGTGGGGAGTGGTCGGGAGGATTGAGAAAATGGAGGACTTTTGCACAACTTGAACAGAACCAAGAGACAAGGTTAAAAAAAAGCACTTGCTTCCGCATTTCTACTTCCACAAGTGCTTTTGAATCTATAATCAAAGAAGGTTTTAAACTTCTTTTTTCATCGCTAATCTGATACTCAATTCCTCCAATTGGTCTTCTGAGATATGACTTGGTGAATCGATCATTACATCCCTGCCGGAATTGTTTTTCGGGAAGGCAATATAATCTCTAATGGAATCACTTCCTCCAAATATGGCACAAAGCCTATCAAAACCAAAAGCAATTCCTCCATGTGGCGGTGCACCATATTCAAACGCTTCCATCAAGAAACCAAACTGCTCTTGCGCTTCTTCATCTGTAAAGCCAAGATGCTTGAACATCATCTTCTGGGTGTTTTTGTCGTGAATCCTGATAGATCCCCCTCCGATTTCTACCCCATTGATGACCAAGTCATAGGCATTGGCACGTACCGCCCCCGGATCAGATTCCAATAATGGGATATCCTCTTTTTTAGGAGAGGTAAAGGGGTGGTGCATGGCATGATATCTTTCGGTATCCTCATCCCACTCCAATAGAGGAAAATCCAATACCCAAAGTGGTTTGAATACATTTTTATCCCTCAAGCCTAGGTCAGATCCCATTTTCAATCGAAGTTCTGAAAGCTGCTTTCTGGTGGTGTTGGCATCTCCGGAGAGTATCAACAATAAGTCTCCGGGATGGGCTCCCATTCTTTCGGCCCAAGCTGCAAGGTCCTCCTGACTGTAGAATTTGTCCACAGAGGATTTGAAAGAACCATCCTCATTGCATTTAACATATACCAAACCCATTGCACCTATCTGTGGTCTTTTCACCCAATTTGTCAGGGCATCAAGCTGTTTTCTGGTATATTCAGCGGCACCTTGCGCACAAATCCCAACTACCAGCTCCGCATTATCAAATACATTAAATCCTTTGTTTTGAGCCAAATCATTAAGCTCAACAAATTTCATGTCGAACCTCAAATCAGGTTTGTCATTGCCATAATATTTCATAGCATCGGTGAAGCTCATTCTTTCTACTTCACCCAATTCCACCTTTTTCACTTTGGAAAAAAGATGTTTGGTAAGTCTTTCAAAAGTCTGCAAAACATCCTCCTGTTCAACAAAAGACATTTCACAGTCTATTTGGGTAAACTCAGGTTGGCGGTCTGCCCTTAAGTCCTCATCCCTAAAACATTTGACAATCTGAAAATAACGGTCAAATCCACTGACCATCAACAACTGCTTAAAGGTTTGAGGAGACTGGGGCAAAGCATAAAACTCTCCTTTATTAACTCTGCTGGGTACCAAAAAGTCCCTTGCCCCTTCTGGAGTAGACTTAATCAAGACAGGTGTTTCCACCTCCATAAAGTCCTCTGCATCCATAAATTTGCGGGTTTCTTGCATCATATGGTGCCTTAGCTGCAGCTTTTCACGGACCACTCTCCTTCTAAGGTCGAGGTACCTGTATTTCATCCGCAAGTCTTCCCCTCCATCAGTTTCATCCTCTATTACAAATGGAGGAACTTTGGCGGCATTTAAAATTTCCAAACCGGTGGTTTTCACCTCCACATCCCCTGTCGGAATTTTATTATTCTTAGAAGTTCTTTCAATAACCTCACCCTTGGCCTGGATGACAAATTCCCTTCCCAAATGAGCTGCCTTTTCTAACAAATCCTTGTCGCTGGACCCTTCCTCAAATATCAATTGGGTTACTCCATACCGATCCCTCAAATCCACCCAGACTAAGCCTCCTTTGTTACGGACTCTCTGCACCCAACCAGAAAGGGTTACCTCTTTGCCCACATCCTCTAAGCGTAATTCTCCACAAGTATGTGTTCTTAGCATATTTTTAATTTTTTATTCAAGATCAATCGCCAAAGATAATAATTCGAGGCACAGTTTACTATTATGGCAATCAGTATCCTAACTTTTTTCTTGCCTTTTTTTAAAATCCACTGGATTTTGACATTCCTTTATATCATTTTTGTAAAAATAACCGTTAAATAATAGTGAAGTTTCACCCAGTTTTGAATGGCCCAAAAAATTGGCTTGCCATTTGTGATCGGAACTGAAATTCAATTTATTTTGTAATCTTATAAAACGTCAAAAATCTTTACCGGTAATGAAAAAAACATGGATTGCAGCAGGGATTTTCCTGCTGAGTGTGGGAGGAAATGGTTTCTACGGATGTTCACCCAAAAAGGAAGAAAAGGAAAAACAGATAGTTGAAGCCGTAGCAACAGTTGAAGAGGAAATCAAGGAGGAGCAAATACTTTATGGAATCAATATTGATGAACTTGATATTGTAGAAGGAGTGGTCGGAAGGAATCAGACTTTATCCACTTTGTTAGCTCCATTCAATGTCCCCTATCAGATAATTGATGCCATTGCCAAAAAGTCCAAAGACATTTTTGATGTTCGGAACATTGCCTTCGACAAAAAATATACGGTGCTGACCTCCAAGGACAGCAGCTCCCAAGCTCATTTTTTTATTTACGAACCTAATCCTGCAGAATTTGTAGTTTTTCAGCTTGATGACCAGGTGGATATTTATAAGGAAGCAAAGCCTGTAGAAATCAATAAAAGAGAAGTGGCTGGAGAAATAAACACCTCTTTATATGTCAATATGGTGGAGCAAGGCATCTCTCCTGATTTGATTGACCAATTTGCAGATCTTTATGGCTGGACAGTAGATTTCCAAAGATTACAAAGGGGAGATAAATATAAAGTCATATTCAATGAACGTCTGGTGGAAGGACAGGTAGTTGGAGTGGATGATATCCAAATGGCTTATTTTGAGCACCGGGGAGATCCATGTTATGCCATTCCTTTTGAACAAAACGGTGAACTTTCCTTTTTTGATCAAGAAGGCAACAGCTTAAAAAAGGCGTTTTTAAGAGATCCACTTAAATATTCCAGAATCAGTTCCAGGTATAGCTTAAGAAGATATCACCCTGTCCAAAAAAGGTATAAAGCTCACTTGGGAACGGACTATGCCGCTCCTCGAGGAACTGAAATCCGAACAGTGGGTGATGGGACAGTCATTGCTGCCAGCTACACTTCAGGAAATGGCAACTACGTAAAAATTAAACACAACAGTACTTATACTACTCAATATCTGCACATGTCCAAAATCGGCAAAGGTATTAGAGTGGGCAAAAGGGTTAAGCAAGGGGATGTCATTGGTTATGTAGGTAGCACCGGATTGGCAACAGGCCCGCACCTTTGCTTTAGATTTTGGAAAAGGGGCAGACAGGAAGATTGGTTAAATGAAGATATTCCACCGTCCGAACCAATATTGGAAGAAAATAAGGCGGCGTTTGAAAGGGTGAAAACCGAAAAGTTAGCTCAGTTGGCTTCCATTCCATACCAACAACCCTCTACTGATGAAAAATTATTGACACAGAAATAAAAAAAAAGCAACCGCTGCGGCGGTTGCTTTTTTTTTACATTTCTAAAATCCATATATCCTCTGAGACTTTCGTTTTTAAATTGGCCAAAATCTTCTTGGCCAATTCACGATCCGTTGACTTACTTATATAACAATAATAGAGCGACTTTTCTTGATCAAAATAAAACCCTGCATCAGCAAACCCTTTACTCTTTAGTTGGCTTACCCTGGATGCCGCATTATCCTCCGAAGAAAAAACTCCTGAAATAAAAAATGCAACTTCCTCCTCAGACTTCAATTCTTCACTGGTCTTTTTTTTTCCTATACTCGTCATAGATCCCTTCAAGGGCTTTGATTCTGAAGCTTGCCCCAAAATCAATTTCACCTCAGTCCTTCTGTTCAACTGGTGTTCTTTTTCTGTACAAGAACTCTCACATTCATGGATAGGCAGTGATTTTCCATGCCAGGAATATTTAATTCTAGATTCATCAATTCCCCTTTTTATCAGGAAGTCTCTTACCACCTTAGCCCTTTCCTCAGATAAGGCTTCATTATATTCCTCAGAGCCCCTGATATCAGTATGACCTTCAATAGATAAAGTAGCTTCAGGCCGCTCCGATAACATTATAGCCAAACGTTCCAATTCCTTTTTGTCTTCCGTCCGGAGAAAATACCTATCAAAATCAAAATGAATTAAGGGAACATCCACTGGAACTCCCAGGTTACTTATATTACAAAAATCCAAGCCCTTAAGCTCTTCGGGCATTTCATATTGTTTGTTTTCATCTGGAAAAGCCATCAATACCAATTCACTTCTTCTATTAAGCTGGTGTTCCCTTTCAGGACATGGAACCCCATCCCCACAATCATTGGTCAATTTCTCTTCCCCAAAAGATTCCTTTTTTACCCTGGAATGGGCTACTCCCTGGCTGTCCAAATAGGATGCAACGGCATTTGCCCTACGGCTACTCAAACCATCATTATATTCTACAGAAGCTCTGGAATCAGTATGAGATCTGACCATAAGGTCTAGGAAAGAATGATCTTTCATCAAATCCGCCAATTTGTTAAGGGCAGGCTTTGCATCCTCCCTTATGGCATCCTTGTCCAAATCATAATAAATTAAATCTGCATATACCGTTGTCCTGTAAGGAATAGGAGCCAAGGTATACTCCCTTTCAAGCTTATCAGCTTCTATTCCTTTAGTGCTAATGGAATTATCAATGATAGGGAAATAGCCTTTTTTGGAAATCTTCAATTCAAAATCAGAAGATGGGCTCACATTGGCCAGCACTTCCCCTTGACTTCCTTTTTCAAGGCTTATCTTTTCCATTTTATCCATTTCCCTCAACTCGGCCACATAACCATCAGTAATGAGTTCTCCATCACAATTCAATACCCTGGCCATAAACCTTCGGTACATGTCTTTCATCAAATAAATGTCATCCAAACCAGACCCGCCCAGCCTATTAGAAGACAGATACTCCTTTCCATCCCTACCCAACATCATAGCGAAATCATCTTGGGAGCTATTATAAGGTACCCCCATATTTTGAATATCACTGAAATTACCTCCCTCTAACTGGGCCATAAAAATATCCAGCCCGCCTAATCCAAAATGACCATCAGATGAAAAATATAAAACATCTCCAGCCAAGAAGGGGTCTCTCTCATTCCCTTTGGAGTTAATCTGGTCTCCAAGGTTTTCAGGTTCTCCAAAAGTAAAATCTTCATCATAGCTTACCTTGTACAAATCGTAGCCACCAAATCCTCCCGGCATATCGGAGGCAAAATACATCACCTTATTTTTTTCATCCAAAAAGGGATTGATTACGGAATAGTTTAATAAGGAATTGAAAGGCAAACTATTAAATCCCTCAAATTCGCCAGAATCATTTATTTTACTATAAAATATTTCGGAATGATAATCTGCGAAATCATCTTGGCCCTGCCCATAATCCATTTCTGGGTTTACCTTGTCACTTTTTCTTAGTTTCTTTTTTGCTTTTTTATCCAATTCACGGGTGATGGTATAAAACACTACATCCTCATTTTCCATAAAATACGGGTCAGAAAAATGATAAGTATCTGGAACAGGTGATTTTAATGTAGAAACCTGTCCTTCTTCACTCACTTTATATACTGTAAGAAAATCCCTACCAGTCCAGGCATATTCATCCTCTTCAATTTTATTGGCTACATCAAATCGGATAAGCGGTTTTCCTGAGTCACTGGTTTCCCCTCGATCAGAGGCAAAATAAAAATTCCCCTTTTTATCCTCAGCTCCACCAAAATCTGTAGCTGCTGAATTGACAGAATCTACAGGAATGGCCTCGACCAATTTCGGGTTTTCATACCAACCCATTAGGGAGTCAATATTAATTTGGTCAAAACGCTCATCTCTGGCAGACAAGGTATCCAATGCCTCTTTGACTTCTTCGATTTTCCCTAATTGATTGGCAGAAGCTATAAACTTGGCATAATCCTGTGTGGTTGATGACTCAAAGGCAAGAGTAGTTTTCCACCACTCATAAGCTTTTTCATAGTCATTGATTTTTTGGAAACTTTTCGCAGCTCCTTTTGCTGCTCTGTAGGTATGTTTCCTGTTAAAGGCTTTGGCATAAACTTCTGAAGCCTCCTGGTAGTGAAACAGTTCAAATTGTTTATCCGCATACCTTAAAAGAGCATTTTGAGCCATCAGGTCTGATGATATGGCAGTAAACAATGCCATAAAAATCAAAAATGTAAAAATCCTTTTCATAACTAGAACCATCTAGGGTTTTTCAAACGAACATTTTTAGGTGTAATGTAATAGCCCACAGAGATTTCGTGGGAATTATTACGCATATTACTCAAAACATTGGTATTATGATCATATGCATACCCAATTCTTAAATTATTAGTGGCAAAAATCTCCAAAATCATAGCAATAGCATTTCTATTGCTCAAATTCTCATCCATTAAATCATTACCATTATTTAAATTGGAACGGTAAGACGCCCCCAACCATATGGTTTCCATAAAAAGGAACATTCCATTGATATCATAATTTGTTGCGCTTCCCTTTTCTTCTTTTACCAGCACAGATGGTTTAAACTGAACCTTATCAGAAATGGGAATCAAAGCCCCTGCAGTGAAAAAATAGTGCAGGTTATGATAAGCTAAAGAAATATCTTTCCTTTCCAATATACTTTTTCCCACCAAATTATAAACACTTAAACCCGTGTAAAATCTCTGAGTATTGAAGAATATTCCAGTATTTAAATTGGGAGTAAATACATTTACCCGCCCCTCCGGAATGTTTTCATCCCCAAAATCATTAGGGTTAAACAACGTTCCATCCACCACGTATTCCGAAACCCCGGCACTTACACCTAAACCCAAAAAAGATTCATATCCTGTTTGGATCCTATATGCATAGGTCAGCATCCCAGAAGAGGTTTGAGATGGGCCAATCTTATCGGATAAGATGCTTGCACCAAAACCCATTAAACCTTCATTGGCACTTAGGTCTGCAGTAATGGTGAAGGTTTTTGGAGCTCCCGGGAAATTTACCCATTGGCTCCTGTAAGTAGATTGAATATAAGGTACCCCCTTATAACCTGCATAGCCTGGATTTACATGTAATCCATTGAAAATGTATTGGCTGAACTGCGGAAGCTGTTGGGCCAAAGTCCCGTTGGAAGCCCAAAGGGCCACCAACAGGGTCATACCTAATATTTTAAAAGTTCTTTTCATCCTACTATCAGCTTATTCATTTCTTAATTGACTTCCTCCTTTAATCACTTGAACCCAGCCTTTGAATGTGTGGTGCTCACCCTGTTCATCAACTACTTTCAGAACATAGAAGTAAGTACCTGCATTTAATCCTTCGCCGGTCCAATTATTCTGATAGTTTGAAGCTTCAAATACATGGTCTCCCCATCTGTTGAAGATCACGATTTCATTTTGTTCAAACTTACCAAGACCCTTGATTTCAAATTGATCGTTTTTATTATCTATATCACCTGGTGTGATGACATTAGGGATAAAGAATGGCTCTATTTGATTTTGATCACTAGCGGTATTGTCTTCAGGATTCAATTCATTCTCATCCGCTTCTACTGTCACCTCATTGACAATATTACCTGCCTGTTCAGCTTTAACAGTCAAGGTTATTACTAACCGTTCTCCCATTGGGAAGTAGGGAACTGTCCATGTGACATTGTTATTATTGACACTAGTAGCTGGGTTGATTTCATTGGAAGACCCTTCTAATGTGGAGCCGACATAGCTTAAACTTGATGGCAATTGGTCAGTTATCACCACATTGTTGGCATCATAATCCCCATTGTTTTCCACTACTATTTCATATTCAAACTCGTCACCTTCATAGATTTCAGCTCCAAAAGATGTTTTGGTAATGGATAGATCAATTTCAGGATCCACTATGACAACCGGTTCAGCTTCAGCATCCATATTATATGCACCTGCGCTGATCTCTACCACATTGACTACCACTCCAGGAGCCATTGCCATTACTTGAATACCTAAAGTCAGAGTTTCCCCAACTCCCAGGCTTTCAACCTCCCAGATCAATTCATTGGTTTCTTGAATAGTAGCAGAAACAAACATCAATTCTTCAGGAAGCAAGTCCTCAATCACAATATCATTTACTGCAAATTCACTGTTGTTACTTAAGGTTATAGTGTAGTTGAGCAAGTCCCCAACCAAGATTTCTGTTCTATCCACTGTTTTGCTTAAGGTTATTCCAATTGGACGAACCGTTACTGAAACCTGTCCTGTACCGCAAATGGTAGTTGGAAGGCTAGCATCACATACTTCGTAGGTGAAAGTATCCTGACCGGAGAAATTAGGATCTGGAGTATATTCCACCGTTCCATCAGCATTGACGCTAACTGTGCCATTAGTAGGCCCGTTGACAATGGTTACCGTTGCAGGATCAACCGGTTGAATAGTTGTCACATCATTATCCAGGATATTGATAGTGACTGGCTGATTTTGATCAGTAACTGCTTCATCATCCATTGGAGTTACTTGGTTTGCCTCAATTCTGAACCTAACTATTGCTGTATCCTTATTACTTGGATTTAATTTCTCCCTTAATTCATAAACTAAGGTGTATGCTCTAGGCTCAACTCCAGGCAAGACTGAAAGGGTACCGTTTTCCTCAATAACCAAACCGATGATTCCATCCAATTCAATAAAGGTGAAGTCAACATCATCAGGATTTACCACACTTCCATACAACAAGTCATTGGATAGGATATTACCCATTACCCTTCCGGCAGGGGCATTTAGAACTCCCATGTCATCATCATTAGCAATGATTGGGTTAAAGTCTGCTCCAGACTCACTGCTGTCGTCATCCTTGATGGTATTGTCATTTGGATCCTGGGCGGTAACCTGAGCGGTATTGACAATATTTCCACCATCCAAATCCGCTTGAGTAACCATATAAGTTGTGGTTTCACTTTGGGTCACCCCAGGTGCTAAACTTTCAATTGTAATTGCAAATCCGGTAAGAGGATCTGTCACCTCTACATCTGTAAGGGTTACATTACCGGTATTTGTGAATGTCAAAGTATAGGTAATCACTTCTCCAATTTCACTATAAGTGCTCTTATCAGCCTCTTTCACTAGAACAATAGAAGAAACCTGATCACCAACAACCTCTACTTCATCCTCATTTTCAACCACAGCTTCACTTGGTGAATTTCCTGAAACAGAAGCCATATTAAGGACTGATCCTGCATCCAAATCATCTTGAGTAATTACATAGCTGGTCATGATTTCAGTGCTTTCCCCAGGAATCAGGGTTCCCACTGATTGATTTAATCCAGTCAGTGGATCCAAGATGATAACTTCATCCAAGGTCACATTGCCCGTATTGGTTACAGTCAAGGTGAAATTGATTTCCTGACCTACGGCATCAAAACTGGTAACATCAGAGGTTTTGGTTAAGGAGATGCTTGGAGCTTCTGCAAAGGTCTGGGTATCGTCGTCACTGTCGGTTACCGGTGCATCTGCCGGGGTATCGCCGCTCACTTCCGCTGTATTGGTAAAGGTACCTGCATCGATATCCGCCTGGGTCAAGGCATAAACTGCAGTGAAAGTGCTGTTGTCAGTTTCTCCCGGCGCCAGGGTAATGGCAGATCCGCTGACGGTTACCTGCGGATCCGTTACCATAATGCCGTCCAGGGTCACGTTACCGGTGTTTTCTATGGTGAAGCTGTAAGTGATCTCATCGCCCACATTGGCCACGCCGTCTCCGTTGCTGTCTGCATAAGTACCTGTTTTAACAAGACTGATGCTGGCTGCTTCAGTGAAAGTCTGTGTATCATCATCGGAATCAGTTACCGTAGCATCCGCAGGGGTATCGCCACTTACTTCTGCTGTATTGGTAAAGGTGCCGGCATCGATATCCGCCTGGGTCAAGGCATAAACTGCAGTGAAGGTGCTGTTGTCTGTGGCTCCTGGAGCTAAAGTTATAGCTGAACCGCTAACAGTTACCTGTGGATCAGTTACCATGATACCGTCAAGGGTCACATTACCGGTGTTTTCGATAGTAAAGCTGTAAGTGATCTCATCACCCACATTGGCTACACCATCCCCGTTGTTGTCTACATAGGTTCCTGCTTTTTCAAGGCTGATGGATGCTGCCTCTGCAAATGTTTGGGTATCATCATCGCTGTCAGTTACTGCATTGTCAGCTGGCGTATCCCCGCTCACTTCCGCTGTATTGGTAAAGGTACCGGCATCGATATCCGTCTGGGTCAAGGCATAAACTGCAGTGAAGGTGCTGTTGTCTGTGGCTCCCGGTGCCAGGGTAATCGCAGATCCGCTGACGGTTACCTGCGGATCGGTTACCATAATGCCGTCCAGGGTCACATTACCAGTATTTTCTATGGTAAAGCTGTAAGTGATCTCATCACCCGCATTGGCCACGCCGTCTCCGTTGCTGTCAACATAAGTACCGGTTTTAACAAGACTGATGCTGGCTGCTTCAGTGAAAGTCTGTGTATCGTCATCGCTGTCAGTTACTGCATTGTCAGCTGGCGTATCGCCGCTTACTTCCGCTGTATTGGTAAAAGTACCGGCATCGATATCCGCCTGGGTAAGGGCATAAACTGCAGTGAAGGTGCTGTTGTCTGTGGCTCCCGGTGCCAGGGTAATCGCAGATCCGCTGACGGTTACCTGCGGATCCGTTACCATAATGCCGTCCAGGGTCACATTTCCGGTGTTCTCTATGGTAAAGCTGTAAGTGATCTCATCGCCCACATTGGCCACGCCGTCTCCGTTGCTGTCTGCATAAGTACCTGTTTTAACAAGACTGATGCTGGCTGCTTCAGTGAAAGTCTGTGTATCATCATCGGAATCAGTTACCGTAGCATCCGAAGGGGTATCGCCACTTACTTCTGCTGTATTGGTAAGGGTGCCGGCATCGATATCCGCCTGGGTCAAGGCATAAACTGCAGTAAAGGTGCTGTTGTCTGTGGCTCCAGGGGCCAGGGTAATCGCAGATCCGCTGACGGTTACCTGTGGATCGGTCACCATGATACCGTCCAGGGTCACGTTACCTGTATTTTCTATGGTAAAGCTGTAAGTGATCTCATCACCCACATTGGCCACACCATCCCCGTTGCTGTCAACATAGGTTCCTACTTTTTCAAGGCTGATGCTGGCTGCCTCGGCAAAGGTCTGTGTATCGTCATCGTTGTCGGTTATCGGTGCATCTCCTGGGGTAACCCCATTGACTTCTGCGGTATTTGTGAATGTTCCCGCATCGATATCCGCCTGGGTCAAGGCATAGACCGCGGTAAAGGTACTGTTGTCTGTGGCTCCCGGTGCCAGGGTAATCGCAGATCCGCTGACGGTTACCTGTGGATCCGTTACCATAATGCCGTCCAGGGTCACATTTCCGGTGTTCTCTATGGTAAAGGTGTAAGTGATCTCATCGCCCACATTGGCCACACCATCCCCGTTGCTGTCAACATAAGTCCCGGTTTTAACAAGGCTGATGCTGGCTGCTTCAGTGAAAGTCTGTGTATCGTCATCGCTGTCAGTTACTGCATTGTCAGCTGGCGTATCCCCACTTACTTCTGCTGTATTGGTAAAGGTACCGGCATCGATATCCGCCTGGGTCAAGGCATAAACTGCAGTGAAGGTGCTGTTGTCTGTGGCTCCTGGAGCTAAAGTTATAGCTGAACCGCTAACAGTTACCTGTGGATCAGTTACCATGATACCGTCAAGGGTCACATTTCCGGTGTTCTCTATGGTAAAGCTGTAAGTGATCTCATCGCCCACATTGGCCACGCCATCCCCGTTGCTGTCAACATAGGTTCCTGTTTTTACCAAGCTGATGCTGGCTGCTTCAGTGAAAGTCTGTGTATCGTCATCGCTGTCAGTTACTGCATTGTCAGCTGGCGTATCGCCGCTTACTTCTGCTGTATTAGTAAAGGTACCCGCATCGATATCCGCCTGGGTCAAGGCATAGACCGCGGTAAAGGTACTGTTGTCTGTGGCTCCTGGAGCTAAAGTTATAGCTGAACCGCTAACAGTTACCTGCGGATCGGTCACCATAATGCCGTCCAGGGTCACATTTCCGGTGTTCTCTATGGTAAAGGTGTAAGTGATCTCATCGCCCACATTGGCTACACCATCCCCGTTGCTGTCAACATAAGTCCCGGTTTTAACAAGGCTGATGCTGGCTGCTTCAGTGAAAGTCTGTGTATCGTCATCGCTGTCAGTTACTGCATTGTCAGCTGGCGTATCCCCGCTCACTTCTGCTGTATTGGTAAAGGTACCGGCATCGATATCCGCCTGGGTCAAGGCATAAACTGCAGTGAAGGTGCTGTTGTCTGTGGCTCCTGGAGCTAAAGTTATAGCTGAACCGCTAACAGTTACCTGTGGATCAGTTACCATGATACCGTCAAGGGTCACATTTCCGGTGTTCTCTATGGTAAAGCTGTAAGTGATCTCATCGCCCACATTGGCCACGCCGTCTCCGTTGCTGTCAACATAGGTTCCTACTTTTTCAAGGCTGATGCTGGCTGCCTCGGCAAAGGTCTGTGTATCGTCATCGTTGTCGGTTACCGGTGCATCTCCTGGGGTAACCCCATTGACTTCTGCGGTATTTGTGAATGTTCCCGCATCGATATCCGCCTGGGTCAAGGCATAGACCGCGGTAAAGGTACTGTTGTCTGTGGCTCCTGGAGCTAAAGTTATAGCTGAACCGCTAACAGTTACCTGCGGATCGGTCACCATAATGCCGTCCAGGGTCACATTACCTGTATTTTCTATGGTAAAGCTGTAAGTGATCTCATCGCCCACATTGGCTACACCATCCCCGTTGCTGTCAACATAGGTTCCTACTTTTTCAAGGCTGATGGATCCAGCTTCTACAAATGTTTGTGTATCGTCATCGCTGTTGGTTACCGGTGCATCTGCCGGGGTATCGCCGCTCACTTCTGCTGTATTGGTAAAGGTACCGGCATCGATATCCGCCTGGGTCAAGGCATAAACTGCAGTGAAGGTGCTGTTGTCTGTGGTTCCAGGGGCCAGGGTAATCGCAGATCCGCTGACGGTTACCTGTGGATCCGTTACCATAATGCCGTCCAGGGTCACGTTACCGGTGTTTTCTATGGTAAAGCTGTAAGTGATCTCATCGCCCACATTGGCTACACCATCCCCGTTGCTGTCAATATAGGTTCCTGTTTTTACCAAGCTGATGGATGCTGCCTCTGCAAATGTTTGGGTATCATCATCGCTGTCAGTTACTGCATTGTCAGCTGGCGTATCCCCGCTCACTTCTGCTGTATTGGTAAAGGTACCTGCATCGATATCCGCCTGGGTAAGGGCATAAACTGCAGTGAAGGTGCTGTTGTCTGTGGCTCCTGGAGCTAAAGTTATAGCTGAACCGCTAACAGTTACCTGTGGATCAGTTACCATGATACCGTCAAGGGTCACATTACCTGTATTTTCTATGGTAAAGCTGTAAGTGATCTCATCACCCACATTGGCCACGCCGTCTCCGTTGCTGTCAACATAAGTACCTGTTTTAACAAGACTGATGCTGGCTGCTTCAGTGAAAGTCTGTGTATCGTCATCGCTGTCAGTTACTGCATTGTCAGCTGGCGTATCGCCGCTTACTTCTGCTGTATTAGTAAAGGTACCTGCATCGATATCCGCCTGGGTAAGGGCATAAACCGCAGTGAAGGTGCTGTTGTCTGTGGCTCCAGGGGCCAGGGTAATCGCAGATCCGCTGACGGTTACCTGTGGATCCGTTACCATAATGCCGTCCAGGGTCACGTTACCGGTGTTTTCTATGGTAAAGCTGTAAGTGATCTCATCGCCCACATTGGCTACACCATCCCCGTTGTTGTCTACATAGGTTCCTGCTTTTTCAAGGCTGATGGATGCTGCCTCTGCAAATGTTTGGGTATCATCATCGCTGTCGGTTACCGGTGCATCTGCCGGGGTAACCCCATTGACTTCCGCTGTATTGGTAAAGGTACCGGCATCGATATCCGGCTGGGTCAAGGCATAAACTGCAGTAAAGGTGCTGTTGTCTGTGGCTCCAGGGGCCAGGGTAATCGCAGATCCGCTGACGGTTACCTGTGGATCCGTTACCATAATGCCGTCCAGGGTCACGTTACCGGTGTTTTCTATGGTGAAGCTGTAAGTGATCTCATCACCCACATTGGCCTCGCCGTCTCCATTGCTGTCAACATAAGTACCTGTTTTAACAAGACTGATGCTGGCTGCTTCAGTGAAAGTCTGTGTATCATCATCGCTGTCAGTTACTGCATTGTCAGCTGGCGTATCCCCGCTCACTTCTGCTGTATTGGTAAAGGTACCGGCATCGATATCCGCCTGGGTCAAGGCATAAACTGCAGTGAAGGTGCTGTTGTCTGTGGCTCCTGGAGCTAAAGTTATAGCTGAACCGCTAACAGTTACCTGTGGATCAGTTACCATGATACCGTCAAGGGTCACATTTCCGGTGTTCTCTATGGTAAAGCTGTAAGTGATCTCATCGCCCACATTGGCCACGCCGTCTCCGTTGCTGTCAATATAGGTTCCTGTTTTTACCAAGCTGATGGATGCTGCCTCTGCAAATGTTTGGGTATCATCATCGCTGTCAGTTACTGCATTGTCAGCTGGCGTATCCCCGCTCACTTCTGCTGTATTGGTAAAGGTACCTGCATCGATATCCGCCTGGGTAAGGGCATAAACTGCAGTGAAGGTGCTGTTGTCTGTGGCTCCTGGAGCTAAAGTTATAGCTGAACCGCTGACGGTTACCTGTGGATCAGTTACCATGATACCGTCAAGGGTCACATTACCGGTATTTTCTATGGTAAAGCTGTAAGTGATCTCATCACCCACATTGGCCACGCCGTCTCCGTTGCTGTCAACATAAGTACCTGTTTTAACAAGACTGATGCTGGCTGCTTCAGTGAAAGTCTGTGTATCGTCATCGCTGTCAGTTACTGCATTGTCAGCTGGCGTATCGCCGCTTACTTCTGCTGTATTGGTAAAGGTACCTGCATCGATATCCGCCTGGGTAAGGGCATAAACTGCAGTGAAGGTGCTGTTGTCTGTGGCTCCTGGAGCTAAAGTTATAGCTGAACCGCTAACAGTTACCTGTGGATCAGTTACCATGATACCGTCAAGGGTCACATTTCCGGTGTTCTCTATGGTAAAGCTGTAAGTGATCTCATCGCCCACATTGGCCACGCCGTCTCCGTTGCTGTCAATATAGGTTCCTGTTTTTACCAAGCTGATGGATGCTGCCTCTGCAAATGTTTGGGTATCATCATCGCTGTCAGTTACTGCATTGTCAGCTGGCGTATCCCCGCTCACTTCTGCTGTATTGGTAAAGGTACCGGCATCGATATCCGCCTGGGTAAGGGCATAAACTGCAGTGAAGGTGCTGTTGTCTGTGGCTCCTGGAGCTAAAGTTATAGCTGAACCGCTAACAGTTACCTGTGGATCAGTTACCATGATACCGTCAAGGGTCACATTACCGGTGTTTTCGATAGTAAAGCTGTAAGTGATCTCATCACCCACATTGGCTACACCATCCCCGTTGTTGTCTACATAGGTTCCTGCTTTTTCAAGGCTGATGGATGCTGCCTCTGCAAATGTTTGGGTATCATCATCGCTGTCGGTTACCGGTGCATCTGCCGGGGTAACCCCATTGACTTCCGCTGTATTGGTAAAGGTACCGGCATCGATATCCGCCTGGGTCAAGGCATAAACTGCAGTGAAGGTGCTGTTGTCTGTGGCTCCCGGTGCCAGGGTAATCGCAGATCCGCTGACGGTTACCTGTGGATCGGTCACCATGATACCGTCAAGGGTCACATTACCGGTATTTTCTATGGTAAAGCTGTAAGTGATCTCATCGCCCACATTGGCCACGCCGTCTCCGTTGCTGTCAATATAGGTTCCTGTTTTTACCAAGCTGATGGATGCTGCCTCTGCAAATGTTTGGGTATCATCATCGCTGTCAGTTACTGCATTGTCAGCTGGCGTATCCCCGCTCACTTCTGCTGTATTGGTAAAGGTGCCGGCATCGATATCCGCCTGGGTCAAGGCATAAACTGCAGTGAAGGTGCTGTTGTCTGTGGCTCCTGGAGCTAAAGTTATAGCTGAACCGCTAACAGTTACCTGTGGATCAGTTACCATGATACCGTCAAGGGTCACATTACCGGTGTTTTCGATAGTAAAGCTGTAAGTGATCTCATCACCCACATTGGCTACACCATCCCCGTTGTTGTCTACATAGGTTCCTGCTTTTTCAAGGCTGATGCTGGCTGCCTCGGCAAAGGTCTGTGTATCGTCATCGTTGTCGGTTACCGGTGCATCTCCTGGGGTAACCCCATTGACTTCTGCGGTATTTGTGAATGTTCCCGCATCGATATCCGCCTGGGTCAAGGCATAGACCGCGGTAAAGGTACTGTTGTCTGTAGCACCTGGGGCCAGGGTGATGGCAGATCCGCTGACGGTAACCTGGGGATCAGTTACTCTGATGCCATGTAATGTTACATTACCTGAATTTTCTATAGTAAAGCTGTAAGTGATCTCATCGCCTACATTGGCTACACCATCCCCGTTGCTGTCAATATAGGTTCCTTCTTTTATAAGGCTAATATTAGGCAATTCAGATTCAGGAGTAATTGTTTCATCATCCTGTACGCTTAAATTACTTCCATCTGTACCAGTACCAGTAGCCGTAGCAATATTAGTAATGGAAACTCCATTATCTATATCCTCCTGAAGTACTGTATATGTTGCAGTAAAAGTTACTGTTTCCCCAGGGGCAATAGTGGTGGAACCTGAAGGGGTTATCGAACCTAGGTTTCCTTCACCTGGATGAACATCAGTTACATCAATATTATTAACAGTTATATTTCCAGTGTTGGTTACTACATAATTATAGGTTATTACATCCCCAACTTGGATTGAACTTGTTTTGCTTGCCGTTTTATCAAGGTCTATTTGAGGAGATTGCGAAATTGTAGTGGTAGCATCATCACTGATTTCAGTAGTTTGGTCTGTATTCACAAAAGCTTCATTAACCAAATCAGCACCTGCATCAATGTCGGCCTGGTCGGCATCATAACTTGTGATATAGAACCAAGTTTCATTGGTATCCAATTCACCATCACCATCCGTATCACCACTGTCTAAGGTCAATGCAGTACCTCCATTAGTAAATGGATCAGTAACTATCACATTGGTCAAACTAACATTGCCCGTATTGATTACCTCAATGGTATAATTCAGGGTATTTGGAACAGAAATCCCTGTTTTATCAACAGCCTTGGTTATGGCAATTCCTGGGTTTTGGGAAATCGTGGTTTTAGCATCATCACTTACCGGACTTCCCAGTTCATCTACACTTACGGTTACAGTATTCGTCAAATCCGACCCTGCATCTATGTCTTCCTGGGTGGCACCGTAACTTGCAGTATAGGTCCAATTTTCCGCAACTTCCAAGACTCCATCTGAGTTGGCACTTTCGGTAGGCCCTGTTAGGGTGCCCCCACTACCATCAGGCATTACATCAGATGGATTGACATTGTTTAAGCTCACATTACCGGTGTTGGTAATTACAATGGTGTAATTCAAAGTAGCCGGACCACTGATATTGCCTGGATTAACTGTTTTGTCAACAGTAAAGCTTGGAGTTTGAGAAATTGTAGTAGTTGCAATATCACTGGTTTCAATGGTTTCGGTGGTATTTACAAATGCTTCATTGATCAAATCTGAGCCAGCATCAATCTCTGCCTGGCTAACATTGTAACTTATAGTATAAGACCAAATCTCTGCAATATCCAATTCATTATCTCCATCAATATCACCTGAAGCAAGGCTTAAAGCAGTACCTCCATTTACAAACGGGTCTGTAACCACCACATTGGTCAAACTTACATTACCTGTATTGGTTACCTCAATATCATAGGTCAAGGTGGCAGGTGAGGATATGCTTGTTTCGTCCACCACTTTGGTTATTTCGATACCTGCATTTTGAGAAATCGTAGTGGTCGCCTCATCACTTTCTGGGCTACCTATTTCGTCCACACTCACAGAAACGGTATTGATTAAATCAGATCCCGCATCGATATCTGTTTGGGTAGCATCATAACTGGCTGAATAGGTCCATTTTTCTCCAACGTCCAATGCCCCATTAGTATTGACACTTTCCGATGGGCCGGTCAAAGTTGCCGTACTTCCATCAGGCAAAACATCAAGTGGACTCACATTGGTCAGACTGGTATTTCCGGTATTTTCTATTTCAATGGTATAGAACAAAGTTGTTGGAGAGCTGATATTGTCCACATCAACAACTTTATTCACTGTAAATCCAGGGTTTTGGGTGATGGTGGTGGTTGCATCATCACTTACCGGACTGCCTAATTCATCCGCACTCACAGTTACTGTATTGATCAAATCTAGACCTGCATCAATATCTTCCTGGGTAGCATCATATCCTACGGTATAGGTCCAATCCTCTCCTACTTCCAATACACCATCTGTATTGAAACTTTCAGTTGGACCAGTCAAGGTTCCTGCACTTCCATCAGGCAAAACATCTGTAGGACTTACATTGGTCAGACTGGTATTTCCAGTATTGGTGATTACTATGGTATAGGATAAAGTAGACGGTGAACTAATATTATCCACATCTACTTCTTTAGTCACCGTAAAGCTTGGTGACTGAGTGATCGTTGTTGTCGCAGTATCACTAATTTCTGTAGTTTGGTCGGTATTGACAAAGGCTTCATTGACCAAATCTGATCCCGCATCTATGTCTGCCTGAGTGGCGGAATAAATGGCAGTGTATATCCAAGTTTCTCCAACATCAAAAATTCCATCTGAATTATCATCACCGGTTGGGTTGGATAAAGTTACTTCTGAGCCACTGTTAGGCATTAAATCAGTAACTGTTACGCCTGTAAGATCTTGATTACCTTCATTGACAAGGGTAATGGTGTAATTCAAAACGCCTGGAGCAGAAATACTTGCTGCATCGACAGACTTTGTTATAGAAATATCAGGCGCATATACTGTAACAGTAAAGCTATAAGTAACGGCATTTCCACAATCATCTGCCGCAGTCCAGATCACTTGGGTATCACCTAAGCCAAATGCAACCCCATCTAATGAAGGAGCTGTAACTGATGCCCCTCCATCCAAGGTATAACTTAAATTTACCGTGCCGGAATTATCACTTGCAGCAATATCAAATTCCCCTCCAGAGGCAGTATAGGATGTTTGCCCTGCAGGAATGGTTTTTACTTGTGGATCACTTGGGAAAGTATCAATGGTTGGAGCAGTTCCATCTCCGTCTTCCACATTAAAGGTTTCACTTGTGGTACAACCATTTGCATCAGTAATGGAAACGGTATATTCCCCAGCCTCTAAGCCGGAAATGTCCTCACTGCTTGAGGTGAAACCATTTGGGCCTGTCCAAGAATAGGTATAACTTGGGGTACCACCGGAAACATTCAAAGCTATCTCACCTGTTGAACCTCCTTCACAGGAAACATCTACAATGGTTTCTTGTAAATCAATTGCCTCAGGAATAGTTACATCATAGG
This sequence comes from Echinicola jeungdonensis, assembly GCF_030409905.1. Lineage (NCBI taxonomy): Bacteria > Pseudomonadati > Bacteroidota > Cytophagia > Cytophagales > Cyclobacteriaceae > Echinicola > Echinicola jeungdonensis. The sequence continues at coordinate 1,918,188 of NZ_JAUFQT010000001.1, read as the reverse complement.
TCACTGACTTATTGCAACCTTCAGTAGTAAATGAATAAATAACAGAATAATCTCCAGGTATGCTGTTGGCCACATCAATTTCTCCAGTAGATGGATCAATTTCCAATCCAGCCATATTTGCACTAAAAACTCCTCCAGAAACACCATTTAAAGTTACTGGAGCGAAATTATTGCCATAACAAAAATCAATCTTATCATAACTGATAGTAGCCGTACCGAAATTTATGGCCACCTGAACGGGATTTACAAAATCATTTGCAGCAGCTGTTTCAGAAATTGATGATTTGGTTTTTGCAATCATCGTTTTAATACTTACTCCCAGACATGGATTAATTTCAGCTACAATTTTGCTAACGTTTACAGCAACTTCTACAAATTGATTTTGAGTATATTCATTGGTGTAAAAAGCACCAAAGGGTACATTAAAAGTACCTGAATTCGTTTGTCCTGCCGATTGATTTGGTAAGAATGAACCTTGAACATAGCCATAATTTCCTCCGCCTAAATTTTGCCAGGTATAAAATTCAATGATGGGATTACTACCCCCGTTGGAATAACCAACGGTAATCATTACGTCATTGACCGTCCTACCGGCATCCGTTCCATTTGAAGTAAAAGTCCCATCAGGATTTTTTATCACTGATTCCTGAAAAAACTCTATATCAATATAAGATTGACCATTGGTAGTAAATCTATCTGATCCAACAAATAACCAGTCATCATTATTAGAATCTGTAGCGATATGATAAAAGAAATTATTGATATCTGCTTTACTAGATGCCTTACTATTTGTCCAGGTCCATGTATTGGGATTGTCCAACGCTTTGGTACCACTAGAAAATATTTCATCAGTACTGCTGTCAAAACTATCCTTAATTAACTTGGATCTTGCCCCATTAAATGGATTGCCATTATCATGAAACACAAAGCCTCCTGGCCCAGAGCCGTTAATCCAATCCCCAACACCAAATGTCGGGGAATCAGCTTCTATGTTGCCATCTATCTCAAAACCTCCATTCGGTGCAATCACGGAGATATTTTGCGCTATCCCTTCTTGAAGTCCCAAAAGGCCTATTAAGAAAAATGAGAATAGGAACGAATAAAATGTATTTGATCTTTTCATAACCTTTAGAAATATTTTGAACCCACCTTATTTCAGATGGTAAAAGCACTGGGGAACATGTACGTACTTTTTACAGCTTGACCTCGATTGATTGGAAGTATTTAACTCTCCTAAAATCCAGGTACCAGGTTTCAGCGGCTCCAAAAAAACTGGGAAACTTTGACTATTTCGAGAACCTCCTTTAAGGGATTTCCTGCTAATTCCGGTTTCAAAAATCGGCTTTACTAAAACTTTTGTGTAAAAATCTCTTTTCATTTATCACTTTTTTATCACCAAAAACCTTCTTAAAAGCCCTGCACGGCCTATCTCTTACTGAAAACATCTAAAAACTAGCGTTTTAGATATATTTTTATGTCTCAAACATACATTTTTTTGCTTTTTAAATCAAGAAACGTCAGGTTATTTTTGAATTAAATTCCGTTTTTATTGTTTCTTTTTACATTTTTATGTATTTGAAAGTTATTTACCGGATTAATAAACCTGCTAAAAATACCACCTAACGCATTGATTATGAAACAGTTTGCTTATATCAGGGATTTTTTTCATAACTTGTATTTAAACTGTATTTAACATGAACCAATCATTTACAGGGGTATCTACTTCAAGAATTGATGAGTTTTTTTCTTCCCAGGAAAAACAAGCCATAAAGCTCCGTTCGTCCACAAGGGAAGAAAGGTCCGAAAAGCTGATGCGGTTAAAAGATTGGATCAAAACCAACCAGGGAGAAATCCGGAAAGCCATTTATGCGGATTTTAAAAAACCAGCTACTGAAGTAGATTTGACAGACACTACTTTTGTACTTTTAGAAATTAATTTGGCCCTTAAAAAACTTGCTCAGTGGATGGCAGAAAAAAAAGTGAGTACTCCTACCCATATGCTGGGGAGTAAATCTTTTATCCACTATGAACCCAAAGGAACGGTTCTGATTATTTCTCCGTGGAATTTTCCCTTCAATTTAACCATAGGCCCCTTGGTTTCAGCAATAGCAGCAGGTTGCACAGTTACTATCAAACCTTCAGAACTGACTCCCCACACCTCTGCTCTGATCCGTAGATTGGTGGAAGAAAATTTTAATGAAAATGAAGTGGCAGTTTTTGAAGGTGGGCAAGAAATTGCCAACTTATTACTTTCAAAACCCTTCGATCACATCCACTTTATCGGTAGCACCAATGTGGGAAAAATGGTGATGAAAGCAGCCTCCCAAAACCTTTCTTCAGTCACCCTTCAATTAGGGGGAAAATCCCCCATTATACTGGACAAAGGGATTAATCTTAGGGATGCGGCTCACAAAATAGCTTTTGGCAAATTCATGAATTGTGGTCAAACCTGCATCGCACCTGACTACCTTTTACTTCATGAATCACAACAAGACCTTTTTATTCAGGAATTGTCCCTACAGGTCAAAAGAATGTTTTCCTCTAATCCCAAAGCAGGGGCCTTGAGCAAGGATTATGGAAGGATAATAAATTCTGAAAATTTGGACCGGTTAAAATTCTTGCTAAATGATGCTCAACTTAAAGGGGCCAAGATTATTTACGGAGGTAAAATAATTGAAAATGAGCTTTTTATGGAACCCACCATATTAGAAGGGATAAATGATGAAATGCTCCTTATGCAGGAAGAAATTTTTGGCCCCATCCTTCCCATAATTACTTATAATCAAATTGAAGATATCGTAAACCTGATCAATCAAAAACCAAAGCCTTTAGCCCAATACATTTTCACTAAGGAAAATTTTGTTGTAGATTTTCTCCTTAAGAATACAAGCTCTGGAACTGTTTGTGTCAATGATTGCGGATTACAGTTTATGCAAAACAAACTCCCCTTTGGAGGAATAAATCAAAGCGGAATGGGGAAAACCCATGGCTATGCAGGTTTTTTGTCTTTTTCCAATGAAAAGTCGGTTCTAAAACAAAGGGTAGGGAGGACTCTTCCCAAAATACTTTATCCCCCATATGGATTTAGAAAAATAAAAATCACGCAAACCCTGATGAACTGGTTATTTCGGAAATAGGAAAATAAACACTTTTAACTGAGTAAAAAATTTCAATTTATTTAATGCCATTTATTAGGATTAATCCATATAGCCGAAAATTTTCACCCTACATTTAACCACGATTTTTTAAATAATTTCCCATTTAAGCCTTAATATTACGGTTTAATTTTAAACCCAATAATAGCAGCCTCTGACTGCCCAAAAAAGGAATTGGGCTTTTCATTTTAAAAGTAAATATCGCATTCAACATTTAAATTTGAAGTTAAACATGAACCAATTTCAAGCATATTTTAATACAGGCATCCATCATGTTTTAAACATTTACGCTTTTCACCATATTCTTTTCATTGCTGTTCTATGTGCCATTTATCTTTTAAGGGATTGGAAAAAGTTACTTGTTTTGGCTACCGGATTCACAGTTGGCCATTTAATCGCTCTTGGAATAGCCATTTTGAACCTTTTTTCCATCAGCAATAACCTTGTCAATTTCTTAATCCCAATTCTAATCCTAATCACAGCTTTTTTCAATATACTCAAACCCCGACCTTCAAGTGGCAATAGCATTCAAGCTAATTATGTTTTTGCCTTATTTTATGGTTTGATTCACGCATTAGGTTATTCCAATTATTTAAGAGGGAAATTTGGAAGTGGCACTGCCATTATAGAACCCATGTTAGGATTTAACCTAGGTGTAGAGGTAGGACAATTGGCAGTAGTAGGCATTTTAATCCTATTATCTTCTATTTTAATCGGTCTTTTGGGGGTCAATAGAAAGGAATGGGCTTTAGTTCTTTCCTCCCTGGTAATGGGAATGGCAATTATGATGGTTTTAGATGCCCGTTATTGGTAATATCCCAATGAATAAAGAAAATATGTCCATAATCTAAAAGCCTCTCTTGGGCAAGAAAAAATCAATATTTATTAACAGACTTATAGCCGGAGACAAGTAAAAGCCGGCTTAAACATTAACCTCTTAATACTGCATACTTTTTATCCATGTAAAATAAGATAACCCATAATTCATTTAGGCAAACAACATTCCATCGATTTTAAATAAAATCTTTAGGCACTTTAAGGAGATTAAAAAAACAAAACCTTTTCAGAAAGAATATAAAAAAAGCTGCCGGTTAAACCGGCAGCTTTTTTCCCTTATAAAAACTGTATCCGTTAATTCAGGACTAGTCACTTCTTTTTAATTATTACTCCTTGGTAGCAAAATCTGGATAGGCCCTCATGCTATGCTCACTAATATCCAAGCCTTCAACTTCTTCTTGTTCATGGACCCGGATGCCTACAGTCTTTTTCATTCCATAGAATAAAATCCAACTGGATACTAAGCAGAAAACTCCAACTGCGGCTACTCCTATCAACTGGGAAATGAACTGGGAAAAGCTGGCCAAATCACCAAAGATTCCAACGGCAAGGGTACCCCAAATTCCACCAACCAAGTGAACAGAAATAGCACCCACTGGATCATCCACTTTTAATCTGTCAAAGAAAACAACAGCAAAAACTACCAAAGCTCCCCCGATCAATCCGATAACGGCAGATTCCCAAACGGCCATTTGATCTGCACCGGCAGTAATCCCTACCAAACCAGCCAATATCCCATTAAGCACCATGGTAATATCGTAGGACTTGAACTTCAAGTAAGAAGCAATTAATGCTCCAAAAGCTCCTGCTGCACCTGCAATGGAGGTAGTTACGAAAACCAAAGAAACGGTACCTGGGTCTGCACTCAACACGGAACCACCGTTAAATCCAAACCATCCAAACCATAGTAAAAACACCCCAATAACTGCCATTGGGATATTATGACCAGGAATAGCATTCATACCTCTTTCAGTGAACTTCCCAATTCTTGGACCTAACAAATACGCACCAACCAATGCTCCCCATCCGCCTACGGAGTGAACAATAGTAGAGCCGGCAAAATCATAAAACGGGGTACTAAGGGTATCCAAGAATCCACCTCCCCATTTCCACATACCAACTATTGGGTAACAAATCCCTACATAAATCAGGGAGAAAAACAGAAATGGCCCCAGTTTGATCCTTTCTGCAACTGCTCCAGACACAATGGTAGCTGCTGTTGCAGCAAACATTGCCTGAAAGATAAAGTCTGTAAAGAAGGTATACCCCTCGCTATACGCGGATGTATCCCAACCTTCAGGAAGACTTAACCCTAAACCGCTCAGACCCAAAAAACCGCCAGAAAAAACATCTCCAGGGTACATAAGGTTAAACCCAATAAAAGCATATGTCAATAATCCTAAAGCAGGGATAATGGTGTTCTTAAATAAAATGTTTATGGTATTTTTGGCCCGGGTCAAGCCACATTCCAAAGCAGCAAAGCCCAGGTGCATAATAAACACTAGTATTGTGGCAACCATCATCCACACATTGTTGATGGTAAATATTTCTTGATTCATAAATAATTTTCCTTTTTGTTCCTAAGATTCTAATTGGAAAGATTTCCTTAAAGGGCTGAAGGCCCCTCGTCACTGTTCCTTACCCGGTATGCCTCCAACACATCAGTGACAAAGATTTTTCCATCTCCGATTTCACCTGTTCTACCTTCCTTCAAAATACAGTCGATTAACGGCTGCACCAGATCCTCAGTGACTACAATTTCCAATTTAGTCCTTGGAATAAATGCTGGTTCGTAGGCTACCCCTCTATACGTCTCTTTCTTCGCATGCTCCAGGCCCATTCCTTTCACTTCATAGAAGGTTAGGAATTTTACGCCCAAGGCTGCGATACACTTATGAATCACCTCGAATCGAGATGTCCTAATTATTGCCTCCACTTTTTTCATTTTATTCAATTGATGTTCTGTTTGGTTACAATTATTACTGCTTTAGACCTAATCGGGTGCAAAAGTAGGGATTCAAGTTTACATTATCACCTTTTTTATCAAAAAAAATGTTTTTTAAGGATTTTTAAGATCAAAACACCACCCTTTTTACAATATTTTAACATTTTTTCTAAAATTGGACGGCATTTTTCACCCTATGCCTTATTTATTTTTAATACACCTGTCTATATGGTCACTTCAAAAGAAACCGTTATTTTTATGACCTTAATTCATGAAAGATCAAAAACCTTTATATTTTACATCAATGCATAAACCAACACTTTTAATTTTAGCCGCAGGAATAGGAAGCCGATATGGTGGAAACAAGCAAATCGATGGTTTTGGACCTAATGGAGAAACCATAATTGAATACTCTATTTATGATGCCATCCGTGCAGGATTTGGAAAAGTAGTTTTTATTGTCAGAGAAGAAATCCTTGATTTGGTCAAAACCAATATTGTAGATAAAATCGGAAACAAAATAGAAATTGATTTTGCCATTCAGTCCTTAGAAAGCTATGTTCCCGAAGAATATCAGGAACCGGACAGGGTAAAACCATTTGGAACTGCCCATGCAGTTTTGTGTGCAAAGGACAAAATCAATGAACCATTTGCGGTAATTAATGCAGATGACTTTTATGGAAAAGAGGCATTCAAGGAACTGGGTGATTTTCTTCAAAACCAGGTAAAAGAAAATAAACATTGCATGGTTGGATATGCTATCAAGGATGTACTTTCTGAAAATGGAACTGTGAGTCGGGGGATTTGTGAAACAAATAAGGACAATGAGTTAATTGGTATGACTGAAAGGACTGCCATTACCCGTGAGGAAGGAAAAATCCTAAGCAAATCGGATGGGGATGTCATTGAAATTGATCCTGACAATCCCGTATCCATGAATTGCTGGGGCTTTCACCCATCATTTTTTGATGAAACAGAAAGGATTTGGAAAGCTTTCCTTCCTGAAAACAAGGGGAATTTAAAGGCAGAATTTTACATCCCAACAGTTGTAAACACCCTTATTGAAGAAAACAAAGCATCTTTCTCCATCTTAAAAGGAGGTAAAACCTGGTTTGGGGTCACCTATTCCAAGGATAAACCTGTGGTCATAGATGCCTTGAAAAAATTACATAACAATGGGGATTATCCCGAAAAGCTTTGGGATTAATGAGAGATTCTACCCCCTAAATTCAGTTTGGTCAGATTTTTGTAAATTTTGATGGATTCTATTAAGCATGGCTAATAATACTATCAAAAATTGAGGGAACCCATACATAAGAAAAATGAAAAACTTCCTTTTTTCCAACAATCCAATTGCTACCAATATTGCCTTATTGCTGGTTAGGGTGAGTGCCGCAGCTATGATGATGACACATGGTTGGGCCAAAATCACCAAATTCAGCGAATATTTGACCCAATTTCCAGATCCCTTAGGGATTGGAACAGCTACATCTCTGCAATTGACCATTTTTGCAGAGTTTTTCTGTTCCATTCTTTTGGCACTGGGATTTATGAGCAGGCTGGCCATTATTCCTATGGCCATCACCATGTTGGTAGCAGCATTTGTAATTCATGGTGGAGATCCATTTGCGGACAAAGAACTTTCTTTACTATATCTGGTGATTTTTATTTTACTATTTATGAGAGGTCCGGGGAACATTTCCATGGATGCCCAGATAGTCAAAAAAAGAAGGTATTGATAAATAAAAAAGCCCGGAATAAATCCCGGGCTTTTTTTATACCAACTTGGCAGTTTCTATCTGATGGATAATATCCTCATAATCGAGATTTTGCCAGTTTTGGGTAATCAAGGGATCTGACATTACCCTGTCCATTACTTCATCCTGCAATTTTCCCTGAGCATATGCATCTGCATAACTCAAATCCGTGAATGTCACCATGGTATATAAAGGAATCCACTCTTCAGGGTACAGTTCATGCAACTTGGCCTCAATTTTTTTCCTGATCAAAAATTTAGGGTTAGCCACGCTGTCCCTCATCTCAAGAAAATTATCCAACGCCAATTGACAAATTGCATCTGTATCCGGTTTTCTGATTTTTTGGAATTTCTCGAAAACTAAATCCCAGGAGGTAGTCCCAAATTTTTCAATCAAGCCATCCAAAATAAAACAATCCTCAAAACCACAGTTCATCCCTTGACCATAAAATGGCACCATGGCGTGAGAAGAATCCCCTATCAATAGTGACTTGTGGGCGACCCAGGGATAACATTCTATGGTGATCAAAGAAGAGGTTGGGTTTCCAAAGAACTCCTCATTCAAATTTGGCATTAAACGGTATGCATCATTAAAATAGGTTCTGAATACACTTTCCAAATCCTCTTCATCATTGATTTTTTCAAAACATACCTTTTCCCCCTCAAATGGCAGAAACAAGGTACAAGTAAATGATTTGTCAGGATTGGGAAGCGCAATTAACATAAAAGTTCCTCGAGGCCAAATATGAAGGGCATTGGGATCCATGGCAAAATCCCCATCTTTTGGGGGAATAGACAATTCCTTATATCCATGGGAAATATATTCCTGCTTATAATTAAACCGGGCTTGCTTTTGCATGGCATCCCTCAAGGAAGAATAAGCCCCATCAGCTCCTAAAATAACATCTGGAACCTTTTTGAGCTTGCGTCCATCAGGAAGGGAAAAATACATTTCATTTTTATATATATCCACATGGTCACAGCGATGGTCAAAACAAAGATTAACCCCCTCCTTCTCAGCTTCTTCTATCAATATCTGATTAAAATGACTTCTTGATATCGAATAAATAGCTTGATTTTCTTTTCCATAGGATAAAAAGGTAGTTTGTCCATGTTCATCATGGATCCTTCTTCCATACATTGGGATGGAAGAATCCTTTACTTTATCCTTAAGCCCAATTTTTTCCAAGGCTTTCCAACCACGGTCACTCAAAGCCATATTAATAGATCTCCCTTCTTGGGCTTTATCTTTTTTCCGTTGGTCAGACCGTTTTTCGTAAATGGAAACATCCATTCCTTTCTTGCTAAGGTAAATACCCAATAGCGAGCCGATCAGTCCTGCTCCAATTATGCCTACGTTATTGTTTTTCATTAACACAGTTCAGTTTAATAGGTTGTATACTATAGGTTTTGATATATTAAGCAAATTTATCCAAGGATTGATTCAATATCTCTGCAAATCGAAACACCTCTTCAAAACTGTTATACAAGGGAGTGGGAGCTATTCTAATAACATTGGGATTTCGCCAGTCCCCAACAATTCCATGTTGATATAGCTCATCAAATACTGCCTTTCCACCTTTGTGGACAAGCAAGGACAACTGGCAACCCCTTTGATCAAGTTCTTTTGGGGTGATGATTTCCAACACCCCATTTTGGCCACCAATTTCCCGTATAAGAAAATCCAAATAACCGGTCAATAGTTCACTTTTCTTTCTTAATTGATGAATATTTGCCTCATAAAATATATCCAAGGAAGCTTGATGGGCAGCCATTCCCAGTACATTTCCATTCGAAACTTGCCAACCATCTGCACCATACATGGGTTTAAAGCCTTTTTCCATTTGAAAACGCTCCTCCTCAACATGCCCCCACCAACCAGCAAACCGTTTAAGGCCAGGTTGATCGGCATATTTTTCATGAACAAAAATCCCTGAAACATTTCCCGGGCCCGAATTAAGGTATTTGTAACTACACCAGGAGGCAAAATCAACTTCCCAGTCATGTAGGTGGAGGAGAACATTTCCTGCAGCATGCGCCAAATCAAAACCCACCATAGCCCCCGCCCGATGACCTGCTTGAGTGATTTGTTGCATATCAAATACTTGCCCGGTATAATATTGCAAGCCTGACATCATAACCAATGCTAGATCATTTGCATTTTTTTCAATAGCATCAATGATATCCTTGGTCCTCAGGGTATGTTCGCCATCCCTGGGAGAAAGCTCTATAATAGCCTCCTCTGGGCTAAAACCATGGAAATTTACCTGGCTTTCCAACATATACATATCGGAAGGAAAGGCTCCTGCTTCGGTAATGATTTTAAACCTTTCACCAGTTGGCTGATAAAAAGACACCATCAATTGGTGAAGGTTGCAAGTAAGACTATTCATAGCCACCACCTCATGTTCCCGGGCCCCAATAATATGAGCTAGCGCCTTTTTCGCCCTTTCGTGAACATTAAACCAAGGTTGCTCTCCATCAAAATGGCCATCTACCGCCTTATCCCCCCATTGGACCAGTTCTTTTTGAACATATTCTTTCACAGCCTTGGGTTGTAAGCCAAGAGAATTACCACAAAAGTAAATGGCTTCTCTCCCTCCCACCTTTGGAAAAATAAATCGATCTTTAAATTTCCTTAAGGGGTCTTTTTTATCCATTTCCCGTGCAAATTCCTTTGAATATTGGTAATTGGGCAATGTCATCCTTCCCTAATTTAGATCATGCAACGTTTCAACAGTTTCTAATAGCCATTCTCAGGTCGCCCTATCATTTCTCCATCACTGTCCCACATTCATCACAGGTAGTATGGTCCGGATTGCTCCAAAACTTTTCCATGATGGGGGGCAATTGCTTTACTATATCATTGATCTCCTCATATTCCTCAAATAACTTGTTATGACAATTTTCACAATACCAGATAAAACCATCCTTTTCCCCAGGACGCCTATACCGTTCAAAGACTAACCCAACGGTGTTGGCAGGCCTTCTTGGGCTGTGAGGAACTTTGGGAGGCAGAAGAAATATTTCTCCCTCCTTGATTTCTATATCCTTAGGCTTTCCATCCTCAATAACCTTCAACACAATATCCCCTTCCATTTGGAAAAAAAACTCCTCACCTTCATTATAATGGTAATCTTTCCGCGCATTGGGTCCCCCTACCACCATGACAATAAAATCTTCATTTCCTTTGTAAACCTGCTGGTTACCTACTGGTGGTTTGAGCAAATGACGGTTTTCATCGATCCACCTTTTAAAATTGATTGGTTTTGATAATGCCATGGTTTTTAATTTTAGTGTTTAAGTGCCACTTATTTCAATAAACAAGTACATCTTTTCCTCCAATTGGGCTTCAAACCCAGTTGGGTTTACGAAATTGAAGCCTTAAAAGTAAAAAAAAACTGGCATTTATTGGCGAACCCAATCGCAAGGATGCTCTTCTTTCAAAAAATCACCCCCCATAAATACACTAACTTTATTGTACCTTTGAAAAAAATCTGAAAACATTCATGTCTTCACACCATATAGTCAAAGACCAACAAGAACCTGCCTTGCTAATTTTGGATGCTCAAGATTTCCAATTTGATCAAATTTCCTCTTTGTTGGAATGGGTACCCACGGTACTTGTGGCAGAAAATGCATTGGACCGGGTTTTGTCCTGGGGAATCAAAGTGGATGTAATATTGGCTTCTCCAAATTTTCAAAAACAAAATCTCCAACTTTTAGAAGAACAATACCCTGTAAAGTTCCTTTCAGTCCAAACCAACAATTATCTGGAGGAGGGTTTGCAATTTCTAATCGCTTCTAAACATACTGCAGTCAATATCCTCGGTTTTGACCACCGTGAAGCCTTTTCCCTGACTGAAAAGCTGGAATCCCTAAACATTGTCCTATTTGATGGACCAATGCGATATTTCCCTGCCCGGTCCGGGGAATTAAAAAAATGGTTTCCAAAAGGTTCACTGCAGTTACATGCTCCCGAAAAAAGCCTGATCGAAATGAAAATCGATAAAGAGAGCCAATGGATCGAGGTACAATATGCCACCTTTGTAGAAGTGAATAATGAAGGGTTGGTTACTTTCAAGTCCCTCAAGCCATTTTGGATTGGGGAAATGCAAATTGAAGAAAAGTTTAATGAGTTGCAACTTAATATTATGTGGAAATCTTACCCTTTGAAGAAATCAAAATATGGTATTTAGCATTTGGGGAGCCAGAAATAAGACAAATCAAACGCCATTTTTTCCTCTTTATTTTCCCCTCTTGTTAATTCTCCTCCCTTGGTTAAGTTTTACTAGCTGATATGAAGAAAGGATGTTCACAGGAATTTAATTTCTCAAAATCCTTCGTCTCAGGACTTTTATTATAGTCGCTTTACCACTTCTTTTTTAGGAATTGCAATACTCCATATTCCTCTTAGATCTCCAACTTTATGCCCTTTAGCCTTATCTTTTGGATATAATTCATCCAATTTCATTAAGGTTTCTGCAGAAATATCTTTCCCTGGTTCCCCATGACAGTTTAAGCAAAGTCCACCAGGAATCTTTATGGCTTTTGTGTACAGTAAAACCTCCCCTCCATCTATCTCTTGGATATTGGGCTTGCTCTCTATCCCATTTTCCTCATTATATTCATAAGCATCCAATAACATGGCCTCCATTTCATTGGGTTGGTCAGCTGGATTGCGATAATTATGGGAAACACGGCTCACTTCCACCCCATGTTTTTCACCCACCTTCTCTACCAAAGGAAAAGCTTGAGCATTACAATATTCAATAGCTCCACTTACACCTTTATCCGCTATTGCCTTTTGAAGGGCAGACATCAACTCTTTTTGTGCTTCCTCAGCAATTTCATTTCCCCATTTCAGGGATTCATTGAGAATTTCGGCCTCACTGACTTTCTTTATTTCCATGGATTGGTTGACCTCCTCCAAGACCTCTTTTTCTACCTTTTTTCCGGAATTGCAGGCCCAGAGGAAAAACACAAGCGATATTAAGTTGAAATATATTTTCATAAAGGATCATTCAGTGATTAAAGGTTAAAAATAACCGATTTTATAAATACCATCCAAAAAGTTTTAAAAGTGTTCTTCCGCCACTCCTTTTTATGGCTCCATCGAATTACCGCTAATTTTACTAATTTTGTTCTTCGAAAAACTCAATTACTATGCTTGACAAATTAGAGGCCATAAAAGAACGATTTGAGGAAGTGGGGCAGTTGATTATTCAGCCGGATGCCATGTCGGATATGAATAATTACACAAAACTGACCAAGGAATACAAAGACCTGGAAAAAATTATTGAGGCCTACAATGAATATAAGTTGGTGCTTGAAAACATTGACAGTTCAAAAGAAATCTTGGAAAATGAAAAAGACCCGGATTTCCGGGAAATGGCAAAGGCTGAACTAGATGAACTAAAAAACCGACAAGTAGTCCTGGAGAAGGATTTAAAACAAATGCTGATTCCAAAAGATCCAAATGATTCTAAGGATTGTATCCTTGAAATCAGGAGTGGAACTGGTGGGGATGAGGCAGCCATTTTTGCTGGTGACCTTTTTCGCATGTACCAGCGGTTTTGCGAAAAGCAAGGATGGAATCTCACAATTCTTGATTTGACTTTTGGATCAGCTGGAGGCTATAAAGAAATTATTAGCACTGTTTCGGGTGCTGATGTGTATGGCAAGCTAAAATATGAATCCGGCGTTCACCGGGTACAAAGGGTTCCGGCAACCGAAACACAAGGCAGGGTCCACACTTCTGCTGCAACAGTGGCCGTCCTTCCGGAAATGGAAGATGTGGATGTGGAGATCGACATGAATGATGTCCGAAAAGACACCTATTGTTCCTCTGGCCCAGGTGGACAATCCGTCAACACCACTTATTCGGCAGTAAGGTTAACCCACGAACCCTCCGGAATTGTTGTTACATGTCAGGATCAAAAATCCCAGATCAAAAATTTTGAAAAAGCCTTAAAGGTGCTCCGTTCCAGGATTTATGAAATTGAACTGGCTAAGCACAATGAAGCTGTAGGCGCTCAAAGAAGGTCAATGGTAGGCAGTGGAGACCGTTCGGACAAAATCCGAACTTATAATTATCCTCAAAGTAGGGTAACTGACCATAGAATCAATAAAACCGTATACAACCTTCCCGATATTATGGAAGGGAATATTGAAGAATTTATAAGTGCTCTTCGCTTTGCAGAAAATGCCGAAAGGTTAAAAAATAGTGGCATGGAGAAATAATTCTCCATGCCACTATTTTTTCTTCATTTTTTAGCTCATTGACTAATAATTTTTAATTATAAATCCCTCCAAAATTTATTACGCACCTGCTGCCATTTTTATTTGAAAAATAATTAGCCCGAAATACATTTTAGGTATGAAATATGCACTAATTATTGGTTTATCTGAAACACTACAAACCAATTATACCTAATATGAGAATTAAAGGCGAAAATGGAGTGGAACTGGTTTCCTGGGGAGGTCAGCATTTCCACAAACTGTATCCTCTTGCAAACAATCCGGCAATAGCCAAAAGCCTTAAGGACAGTTTCCCGCAGCCTTACACTATACATGATGCACGTTTTTGGATTGAGCATAACATCAAATTCAATCCCCCCCAAAACATGGCCATTGAAAAAAACGGAGAGTTGGTTGGATCCATTGGGGTAGAAATTGGAAAAGACGAATTAAAGACGAATATGGAATTGTCATTTTGGGTAGGGGAGCGATTTTGGGGTAAAGGAATAGCTACCGAAGCAGTTAAACTATTTGTGAGTCATTTATTTGCCAAATTTCCAGTGCAGAGGATTTACACCCCCGTGTACGATTTCAACATTGCCTGCATGCGGGTATTGGAAAAAGCTGGATTTGAAGAAGAAGCCATCCTTAAGGGCGGATTCATCAAAGCTGGAAAAGTAGGGGATTTATATCAATATGTATTCTTACGGGAAAATTTAAAAAGTTAAGCTTAAATTTTCCAAGCTTAATTCACCTATTACAGAGAAAAGGAATTTTGGTCTAAAAATTGCCCAATGACCAATATGATTAAAACATTCCAAAAATCTTTAATCCTAATGGCCTTTATAATGGGCAGCAGTTTTCTCTTTTCTTCCTGTGTTGTCTATGATTACCAACATCATAGAAGTCACTACCATCATAAAAAAAGAAGTAAAAAGATGCCTCCTGGACAGGTCAAAAAATATTTTGGAATCCATCCGAAACATCAGAAAAAAGGAAGATGGAAGTAATGCTCCACCTTTTCCCCCCACCTTTCGGCAATCACCTTTTTTTTTCCTAAAATTGGAAAAAGTTATACCCCATCCTTTCCCAGGGAACTTACCCTAAAATAGATTACATGTAATGATTGCCATCCGGAAGTTGTATCAAGATTTGCTTACAAGGGTCCAAAAAAAATACCCCAAACCAGAAGCCCAACAATTAGTCTTTTGGTTATTGGAACATTATTTAGACATCAGCCGGGCAGATATTATCAGGGATAAATCAATTGGACCTTACCCTGAAGAACTTGAAGAGGGAGTAAAAGCTTTGGAAGAAGGCAAACCTATTCAATACATTATTGGATGGGCCCCATTTTATGGAAGAGAATTCCAAGTAGAGCCTGGGGTTTTGATCCCCCGAAATGAAACGGAAGAACTGGTGCACTTAATAATCCGGGAAAACCCGGAAAAAGGCTTGAAAATATTGGACATTGGGACCGGCTCTGGCTGTATCCCCATTACATTATTCCTGGAGATGCAGCAGCCTGTAGTGCATGCCCTGGATGTAAGCCCTGATGCCCTGAAAATTGCCAGGGCTAATGCAGAAGACCTGCAAGCACAAGTGGAATTTCATCAAAAGGATATTCTAAAAGATAAAATCCCATTAAGGAACCTGGACATTTTGGTCAGCAACCCACCCTATGTCCGGGAATTGGAAAAGGCTTGGATGCATAGTAATGTTTTGGAGCATGAACCTGGGCTTGCTCTTTTTGTTTCCGATGATGATCCATTGGTATTCTACAAAACTATTGCCCAAAAAGGCCTCAAATCCTTAAAACCCAAGGGTAAATTATATTTTGAGATTAATGAAGCCTTGGGAAAAGAATTGGAGAAATTGTTGGAGCAGTTGAAATATCAAAATATTCGCCTACATCAAGACTTAAAAGGGAAAGACAGAATAATATCAGCAATTAGAAATTAACTCCATACTCCTGGTTCAATCCTTCCCTACACCGATCCTGTACCAATCCACATTTCTGGTAAAATACATGGTTAAGGCCAAAATTATAGTTAATCCAATACTGCCCATCAATAACGCATACTCGGTCAACTGAAGGGTAACAAACAAAAAGCCAAAGGCCCCAACCAATGTCACCCCAAGTAAAACGACTAATTTGGAAGATTTAAACACTTTCAATGAATAAAGACTGATCATACACACTATTCCAAAAGCAGAAATCCAATAAGCCAGATTAAACTGGATATGTTCAGTCAAAGAAACCAACAATACAAAAAACAGGCAAAGTGCAAATCCTACAAGTGCATATTGAAAAGGGTGGATTTTTCGATTGTTCAGAATTTCTACCAAAAAGAAAATCAAAAAAGTAATAATAATTGTCATGGCAGCATATTTGGCTGACCTCATAGATTTTTGGTAGTGATCTAATGGCAAAATCAGGTCAATCCCAAAAGCAGAGGCCTGTAGGTTGCTGCTTTGATTGTTATCTATCCAGCTTTGGGGGAAATTTCTGTTCAGCTGTAATATTCTCCAGCTTGCTTTAAAGCCATCCTCACTTACATTTCTGCTATCGGGTAAAAAATTACCATTGAAGCTTGGAGAGTTCCAGGACGAAGTAATCTCTACCTTAGTAATCCCTCCTACGGGAACAAAAGCCATATTTTGACTCCCCTGAAGGTTAAGTGACAGCTCAAAGGGGATCATTTGATCCAATTTTTCTTCAAGGTCGGGCAGATCTGCCGTAATGCCAGAAGGCAATATATCCTTAACCCTTGATCCAGGTTGAACCTCCAAAGTTTCTCCATGCCACTTGAAACCGACCTGTTCCTTAATTCCCTTCAAATCCGAAATTCCCATTGTCAAAAATGCTTTATCATAACGGATGGATTTTAGATTATTTCGGTCTATCGGGTGGTTCAGTTCAAAATCCCCTGAAATCATTAATTCCGACTTATAGACAACTACCTCATATATCCCCCTAGTCAATTTTTCAGGTTTTATTTCTCCATTTACTTTTAAAGAGCTGGGAAGAATGTAGAGGTATTTGGTGATTTCCACCGTATTTTCTTTTTCCTGATAATCATAAACCAAGGGAATAGTTAAAACCGGTCCATTAATTTGCTGACTTCCGGCCCATTTGGAACTTACCTCTGTAGTGACCTTTTGGTTTAGGGCCTCACGCTCGCCAATGATTTCCCCGATCATTGAAACTGGGATTAGTAGCAATAAAGCCAGAAAAGTTATGACAATAAGTTTTAAGGTGACTGAATGACTGATCCATCCGCCTATTTTCTCAAGCAATGTGTTTTCTGATTTCATAATATTTTTTTTAAAAGTACTTTGTTTTTCAAAGTGTATAAATAAATTTTTTTTACTTCAGTAATTCTTCTATGGCCTTAATATGTTTTTCAAAGGCTTTTTGTCCTTCAGTTGTAGCGGAATATTTGGTGTTGGGTTTTCGATCCAAAAACTCCTTTTTGAAGGTGATGTATTTACGTTTTTCCAGGGATTTCAGATGACTTGCCAAATTCCCATCAGTTACTCCCAACAAGTCCTTTAGGGTATTAAAATCCAAATACTCATTAACCACCAAGGCAGACATAATTCCCAACCGAATTTTATTTTCAAATGCTTTATTTAAATTTTTAAGTAATTCTTTCACGACTTGTATTTTAACTGCATCACTACTCCATAAATAATATGAAGTACCCCAAACCCAATTGCCCAAAACAATAGGCCAAACCCGATAAAATAGGCACTTAGCAATCCCAAAACAATTTCTGCCAGTCCCAAACTCCTGACTTCACTCAGGGTATATTTACTTGCATTCACAAGAGAGAGACCATAAAAAATTAAGGTCAAGGGAGCAATAAGCCCCAAGAAACCATTTAAGATTAACATTAAACAAAAAATCCCACCAGACAACAAGGGTATGGCCAAATTAACAAGAAGCCTCTTGGTCTGATGGTCCCATAATTTTTGCTGCTTTTTCTCGGCAGTTCTTTTTGTAAACAAAATGGCGGCCCCTGTAGCACACACTAAGGTTATTGCCCCTATCAAAATTAATTTTAATATACTTTCTGAAGAAAATAAAATGGAATTATAATTCAATTCACCTTGGGGCGCATAAACTGTTTTGTAGGCCACATAAGCTCCTATTAAGGCAAATATTCCCGCGGAAATGCCGGAAAGACCACTTAGGGAAATAAACCTGGAAGACCTATTCATTATTTCACGAATTTCCCGAAGGTCTTCTATATATTTCTGTTGATCCATAAAAAGTACTTTGTATTTCAAAGTGAATATATTAATTATTCAAACAAAATCAAAACATTATTTCATCCCTTGATCAAACTCAAACTGAATTAAAAATGGTCCCGTGGTCCCACTCAGTGGTGGCAGCCCTTTCTTTCCCAAACCAACAAAAGTTATTAATATCAATTGAAATGGGGTTATTTTTCCAATATCCCTTTTAGATCTGCCGGGGAATAATTGACGGATTTAAGGGTTTTATGATCGGATTTCCTGAAGACCAAAAACAAATCTCCTTCTTTTTCAAAAAAACAATCCTCTCCTTTTGCTTTATAGTGGGCAACAGTTGCCTCAGCTTCTTCTTGAGATTTACAAGCCTTACTCATATTTGACCTTTGGACCTCATCAAAAAGTTCTTTGAACTTACCTCCTAATCCAAATTCCAACACTGCCCCTGCCAATACATATTGGATATCACATAGGGCATCAGCAATTTCCACAATATCCCTATCCCTGATACTTTCTTCAAATTCCTTCAACTCCTCAGCGATCAAAGCAACTCTTAGCTTTGTCCTTTTTTCATCTGGAATTGTGGGTTCAGAAAGTATAGGATGTTTAAAAGTTTCATGAAAAGCTGCTACAGCACTTAAAGTTTGGGGATCTTTCATGGACTAAAGGTTTTTTATGAACCCACAAAAAAAGACTCATTAATAGCCAAAAACAAAAAAAGCCGAAAAAAATTCCCGGCTTTTTCTCATCAATTATAACCAATATTACTGTTTCACAAATTTCACTGAAGAGGAAATGTTACTTTCCACCTGGCTATAGATAGCTTGATTTTCTGCAACTCCAGGTCCGATTTCAATGGTACCATCAGCATCCAAATCGCTTGCAGCACTCATATCCACTCCTGAAAACATTTGCTCCATATCGAAAATAATCGTCATGTCCGTATCACCATCTACTTCATAACCTTGAGCAGATTCTGAAGTGGCTCTCAATTCTTTTTCAGCTTCCATCCAAAGCTCCACAGGCTTGCCGTTTGCCTCGCCCATGATCAACAAGGACTTGTCCTGCATCTCACTGTTGGAGCCTGCATTGGTGTTTTGATAAAGTTTAAATACCACTTCGGTATAATTTCCATTTGGGGTTTCCCCTTCTCCGATTACTTCCACCTTGCTATCCCCTTCTGCAATCAAGGAAAGGTTCTTTTGCTGTGAGGAGGAAGCTCCCAATTCAGTACTTACGTTACTCAACAAAGTCCCATTGCCAATACTAATGCCAGCATCAATTTCGGCTTTGGCCACATATTTCATTTCAGCATCTTGAGTTCCTACTTGAAAAGAACTTACACTCATGGCACCAACTTCAACTCTTCCATTTTCGCTGCTACTACCTGATTCTCCTTGAGCAGTGGATTTTAAAGTTACATTGCTATTTCCTTCTTGAGGCTTCTCATCCTCATTGGAACAAGCGACTAATACTAAGCCAAAACTTAATGGCACCATCCATTTGACAAAATTTCTCAATTGCTTTTTCATAACAGTTTTTGTTTTAGTTTCAATAATTAATAGTTGGTTTAGATTTCAGTTGTAAAAGAAACAAACGTTATGCCATAAAGTATAAACGAACTAATACTTTTCAAGAACAAACAACAACCGACTGGTACATAGGACCTTTTGAAGGGAATAAAAATTCATTTAAAGGAAAAAATTCATGTTATCGGACTAAAAATTTCCATTTAATGGTAAAAGACAAAAAAGGCTTGGTTTATCACCAAGCCAACTAATTTATTTTGTAGGGTAATAAGAATTTTAAACAAGGGGTTTATATCGCTCCGCGACGGCACTCCAATTCACCACATTCCACCAATTGGAAACATATTCCCCTCTTTCGTTCTGATATTTTAAATAATAAGCATGTTCCCAAACATCAATTCCCATCAATGGTATCCCTTGGATTTCAGAAATGTCCATCAAGGGATTATCCTGATTTGGGGTAGATCCCACTTTTAATTTTTGGTTTTCATCCACTACCAGCCATGCCCAACCGGAACCAAAGCGGGCTTTTGCAGCCCCTTCAAATTGTTCTACAAAAGCATTAAAGCTACCAAAATTTTCATCGATTGCTGTTGCCAAATCACCCGAAGGCTTTCCTCCTCCTTCCGGAGACATGGTACTCCAAAACAGTTCATGATTATAATGCCCTCCCCCATTATTTCGGACATTGGTAGAATATTTTGACACATCCATTAAAACCTCTTCCAAGGGCTGGTCCATGCTAATCCCTTCTTCCTCACAGGCAGCCTTCAATTTTCTGGCATAACCAGCAGCATGTTTGGTATAATGAATTTCCATGGTCATAGCATCGATTTGGGGTTCCAAAGCACCATAATCATATGCCAGACCCGCTTGATCAAAACCCGTACTCAATTGGACTGCTGATTCTTCCCCTTTTTTAGAACCTCCACAGGCAGATAAAAAAGCAGAACCCACTGCACTACTGCCGATTCCAACTGCCAATGTGGCTTTTGTACTTTGAGTAAGAAAAGTCCTTCTTGAGGAGTTAAATGAAACTTTTTTCATCATATATAAAATTTTGTTGTGTATTAAAGCAATTTATCATCCAATTGCAAAGTGATCATTTTAAAATCCAATCATAGCAAGATAGGTAAATCAACAGTAAAATAAAACCATTAATCGGCCAACACGTCCGAATTAATGACAAGTTGATTATGTTTGTAAAATAAATATAAAGTGGATTGGTTTTTGACCTTGGAAAAAGGCTTACCAAAAATACAGAGATCGCAAAATGGAAATATCATTTTATAAGTACCAAGGCACGGGAAATGATTTTGTCATGATTGATGACCGGGAGGAAAAATTTGAGGTTGAAAACCTGGAATTGGTCCGAAAGTTATGCAATCGTAAATTCGGAATCGGCTCCGATGGCTTGATCCTGATCAGGTATAAGGAAGGATATGATTTTGAAATGATATATTATAATGCGGACGGCACCCAAAGCATGTGTGGCAATGGAGCCCGATGTGCTGTTTCTTTTTCAAAATTTCTGGGCATTATAACGGAAAACACCCATTTCCTGGCCATAGACGGTCCCCATGATGCGTGCATCAAAGACGGCTGGGTAGAATTGGGCATGAGCAACGTCAAACAAATTAAAAAAGCTGGAGAGGATTTCTTTGTCAATACGGGCTCCCCTCATCATGTCCGCTTTGTGGAAAATGTAGATGACTATCCGGTAGTCAATACCGGGGCGGAGATTCGTTACAGCCAGACCTACCAACCAGATGGCACCAATGTTAATTTTGTTTCCAATAATGGAAATGAGGGGATTTTTGTACGTACCTATGAAAGGGGGGTGGAAAATGAAACCCTTTCCTGCGGAACAGGGGTTACCGCATGTGCCCTGGTTTATGGTCAACAAAACCAAAAAGACCTTGTCAATATCACAACCCCTGGTGGAAAATTAGCAGTAAAGTTTAAAGCCAATGATAACGGCAGCTTCCAGAACATCTCCTTGATGGGACCTGCAGAACAGGTTTTTAAAGGATCCATTTCCATCTAATCCAATAGTAAAGGAAATTTCCACGGATCGGGGTAATACTCAGGTCCAAATACTACCGATTCTAATAAAAAGAAAGTAATTTTAAAGCCCTTATTCAATAAGTATTAAAAATATATGTTAGACTTAATAACAAAAGGCCTGACCAAAATCTTCGGAACGAAGTCAGATAGAGATATAAAAGAGCTATTACCCATAGTAGACCAGATCAATGATGCCTACAATCAACTTCAAAGTTTATCTGATGATGAGCTGAGAAATAAAACAGGGGAGATCAAAGCTGAAATAGACAAGGATCTCAAAAATATTGATGATCAAATCAGTAAACTCAAATCTGAAATAGAGGCTTTATCGGCAGAAAAAGTCCATGAAAAGGATGCCTTGTTTACCCAAATAGATAAAGTTGAAAAGGACCGGAATGAAGCTTTGGAAGGCGTATTGGAAAAAATATTGCCACAAGCCTTTGCCGTGGTCAAGGAAACTGCCAGGAGGTTTAAGGAAAACGAAAAACTGGTGGTCAAAGCCAAGGATTTTGACCGGGAACTTGCGGCCAAAAAGGACAATGTGGAAATCAATGGAGAGGAAGCCATTTGGCACAATAAATGGATGGCAGCAGGGACTGAAATCATCTGGGACATGTTACATTATGATGTCCAGTTGATCGGTGGAATGGTCCTTCATAAAGGTAAAATTTCCGAAATGGCCACCGGGGAAGGTAAAACCCTTGTATCCACCCTGCCTGCCTATCTCAATGCCTTGGCGGGTCGAGGGGTCCACATCGTAACGGTCAACGATTACCTGGCCAAAAGGGACAGTGAATGGAATGCTCCCTTGTTTGAATTCCATGGATTAAGTGTTGATTGTATCGACAAATACCAGCCTAATTCCTTGGCCAGGAGAAAGGCCTATTCCTCAGACATTGTTTACGGAACCAATAATGAATTTGGCTTTGACTACCTGAGAGACAACATGTCCAGAAATGCGGACGACCTGGTACAGGGCAAGCACCATTTTGCCATGATAGATGAGGTGGACTCCGTTTTGATTGATGATGCCAGAACGCCTTTGATCATCTCAGGGCCGGTACCAAGGGGTGATGAACATGAATTTTATGAAATGAAGCCCCGGGTGTCTACCTTGGTAGATGAGCAAAGAAAATTGATTCAAGGTTACTTAGCTGAAGCTAAAAAGCTCATTGCAGAAGGAAACCAAAAAGAGGGTGGTTTGGCTCTTTTCAGGGCTTATCGCGGAATGCCCAAATATAAGCCATTGATCAAATACCTTTCTGAACCAGGCATCCGGGTCATCCTTCAAAAAACCGAAAACTATTACCTGCAGGATAACAAAAGGATGATGCCTGAGGCAGATGAACCTTTGTTGTTTACCATAGAAGAAAAATCCAATACGGTAGATCTTACGGATAATGGCATCGAAGTTATTACCAAGAAAAATGAAGATTCCAATTTCTTTATTCTTCCTGATATCGGGTCAGAAATTGCCGATATGGAAAAGGATCAAGATTTGGATGATAAGGAAAAGCTGATCCGGAAAGAGGAAATCATTAAGGATTATGGTGTAAAAGCCCAGCGGATCCACACAGTCAACCAGCTTTTGAAGGCCTATTGCATGTTCGAAAAAGATACCGAATATATTTTGGTGGAAGGCAAGGTGAAGATTGTGGACGAGCAGACCGGCCGGGTGATGGAAGGAAGAAGGTATTCTGATGGACTTCATCAGGCTATTGAGGCAAAAGAGAATGTAAAGGTCGAGGATGCCACCCAGACCTATGCGACCATTACCCTGCAAAACTACTTTAGAATGTACCACAAACTCTCCGGTATGACCGGTACTGCTGAAACAGAGGCAGGTGAGTTTTGGGAAATATATAAGTTGGACGTTGTAGTCATCCCGACCAACAAACCCATCCAAAGGGATGACAGGGAAGACAAAGTTTATAAAACTGTCAGGGAGAAGTTCAACGCTGTAGTTGATGAAATCAATGATTTGACGGAAAAGGGAAGGCCCGTGCTTGTAGGTACTACTTCAGTAGAAATTTCGGAAGTACTCAGCAGGATGCTTACCCTGAAAAAGATCAAACACCAGGTATTGAATGCCAAACAGCACGCCAGGGAAGCTGAAGTTGTTGCAGAGGCAGGTAAACCTTCCACGGTGACCATTGCGACCAATATGGCGGGACGGGGTACGGATATCAAGCTTACACCGGAATCCAAAAAGGCAGGTGGACTAGCCATCATTGGTACAGAAAGGCATGAATCCAGACGGGTGGACAGACAGCTTAGAGGTCGTGCAGGCCGTCAGGGTGATGTGGGCTCTTCCCAGTTCTTTGTTTCCCTGGAAGACAGCCTGATGCGTCTATTCGGTTCTGAAAGAATTGCCAAATTGATGGACCGCATGGGGCTGGAAGAAGGAGAAGTTATCCAACACTCCATGATAACCAAGTCCATAGAACGTGCACAAAGAAAGGTTGAGGAAAATAATTTTGGTGTTCGAAAAAGGTTGTTGGAATATGATGATGTGATGAACTCCCAAAGGGAGGTTGTATATAAACGCAGGAAAAATGCCTTAATGGGTGAAAGGCTGGAGCTGGATATCCTGAACATCTTGTATGATGTGTGTGATGATATCATCGAAATGGCCAAATCCACTGAGGACATGGAAAACTTGCGAATGAATATTTACAGCACCCTTGGAATCGATTACCAGTTTGAGGCCAGTGATATTAAAGCAAAAGACAAAGCAGTGCTTACCCAGGAATTATTTGATGCTGCTTATCAAAATTATCAGGTCAAGAACCAAAGGATCCTTGAACGGGCTTTACCTATTTTAAAAGATGTGCATAATCAACGTGGGGCCACCGTTAAAGAAATCATGGTGCCGATTACAGATAGCATCAAACAGATTGGGGTGGTGGTAAATCTGGAATCCACCATAGAAAATGAAGGTAAAGACTTGATCAGGGCCATCGAGAAAAATGTAACCCTGGCCATCATCGACCAAAATTGGAAAGAGCATCTTAGGGATATGGATGACTTAAAACAGTCTGTCCAAAATGCTGTTTATGAGCAAAAAGACCCGCTATTGATCTACAAATTTGAATCCTTTGAGATGTTTAAGCGATTCATTGGCAAGCTCAATGATGATATCATTTCTTTTATTTCCAAAGCAGAACTTCCGAAACAAGATCCTGAGCAGGTAAAAGCTGCCCAGGCCCAAAAGACGGCGGAACCAAAAGTACAAGCTTCTAAAGAGGAAGCTACCAGCTCCCTGAATCCAGGTGCTAACAGAGCAGCAGTAGCAGCAGCCAATGCCAACCGTGGGGCACAAAAACAGGCCGTTGCTCCAAGGAAATCAGAAAAAGTTTATGGAAGGAACGACCGCGTTTCTGTACAGTATGCTAATGGAAATGTCAAAAAGGATGTAAAATACAAAAGTGTTGAACAGGACATCACTTCAGGCAAGTGTATTGTAATAGAAGAATAAAAAGACCATCATGACCAAGCAAGTTTTCTTTTCCTTTCTGACTTTGCTTTTCCTGGCCAGTTGTGCCGGAACCGGGAAAATGAGCCGCTCAGCAGCTTCTTACAACAATTATTCAGAAGACCTTTCTTCTTACAGACCCAGTTTTCCGGAAATTCCTCAAGCCAGGGCAATCCCTGAAGAGGTCCCAGTCAGTGCGGGTAGTGGAACTCCTGTGGACAAAGACCTTGAGTTTGCCCTTGAAAAATTCACTCAGGAAAATGCCTCCAAAGATTATTTTAATGGTTTTACCATTTTGGTTTATAGTGGAGTGGACAGGGAACACGCTTTTGATACCAGAAACCAGCTATACAGCTCTCTTTCCAGTAATTTCAAAGCGGAAATGGAGTATCAACAACCCCGTTACTTGGTAAAAGTGGGACGGTTTTTAAACCGTATTGAGGCACAGGCCCTTTTTCACTCCATCAAAAAGGAATTTCCATCTGCCAGAATTATTCAACAAAGATTTGAAAGACAAAAAGGGGATCAAGAAGGAGAGGAAGAAGAAATTTAAACATGTTAAAAGAAAAAATAAAGCAATTGGCCAAGCAGCAGCTTGAGCAGGTAATCGAGAACAGAAGACATATCCATAGCCATCCGGAGCTTTCTTTTGAAGAGTACAAAACGAGTGCTTTTGTGGAAAAGGAACTCCGCTCCTATGGGATAGAAAAAATAGAAAAAAAGGCGGATACCGGAATGGTAGCTCTCATTGAAGGAAAAAACCCCTCCAAAAAAGTATTTGCTTTAAGGGCCGACATGGACGCTTTGCCTATCACCGAGCAAAATGAGGTTCCTTACAAATCCCAAAATGAAGGGGTAATGCACGCCTGCGGCCATGATGTCCATACCTCTTCCCTTTTAGGGGCAGCTAAAATCCTTCAAGAGGTAAAAGATCAATTCGAAGGAACAATCAAATTGATCTTCCAACCAGGTGAAGAAAGAATTCCAGGAGGAGCTTCCCTTATGATCAAGGAAAAAGCCCTGGAAAACCCAAAACCATCAGGAATATTGGGACAGCACGTTATGCCCCTTATTGATGCGGGAAAAGTTGGTTTTAGAAAGGGTATGTATATGGCAAGTGCCGATGAGATCCATGTGACAGTAAAAGGGAAAGGGGGCCATGCAGCCATGCCTGAAACTCTGGTGGATCCCATTTTAATTGCTTCTCACATGATTGTGGCCTTGCAGCAGGTGATCAGCCGAAATGCCAGTCCCAAAATACCCTCTGTGCTTTCCTTTGGTAGAGTGGAAGCTTTGGGTGCCACTAATGTGATTCCTGATGAAGTAAAGATCCAAGGCACTTTCCGAACTTTGGATGAGAATTGGAGAGCAAAAGCCCATAAAAAAATGATCAAAATCGCCGAAGGCATTGCTGAAGGTATGGGAGGATCTGTAGATTTTGAAGTTCGTAAAGGTTATCCTCACCTAAAAAATGCCCCGGAATTAACCGAAAGAGCTTACCTTGCTGCCCAGGAATTTTTGGGGCCTGAAAATGTCCAGGACTTGGATATCTGGATGGCAGCTGAGGACTTTGCCTATTACACTCATGAAATGGAAGGGTGTTTTTACAGGTTGGGTATTAGAAATGAAGAAAAGGGCATTACATCAGGCGTTCATACCTCCACTTTTGACATTGACGAAAGTGCCTTAGAGGTGGGAGCAGGATTAATGGCTTGGATCGCATTGAAGGAACTGGAAAATGAAACAGGGAAATAGCCGTTCCCTATCATTTAATAAAAATATTTCACAGCCTGAAGGTAAAATTCCTTCAGGCTTTTTTGCTTCTAAAGTGTTCCCCTCTCGTACACCCGAAAGTTAACAAATGATTTAAAACACTATATTTCAACATGATACGGTGATAATTGTTTGATTTTTGGGTTCAATCCTATCGCATTTTTTGTAAATTGAATAACTAAAATTTTCAAGTTTTCAAGGAATTTGTTTTAACTGAACCTAAGTAACCATGTCAAAAAAATCTTTGTAAATCTACCTGTAAAAGACCTTGAAAAATCCATCGGTTTCTTTACAGAATTGGGGTTTTCCTTTAACCCCCAATTTACAGATGAAAAGGCTACCTGTATGATCATAGAGGATGGACATATATTTGCTATGTTAATTACAGAAAATTTCTTTAAAACATTTACCAAAAAACCTATTTCTGATGCCAAAAAAAACACTGAAGTCTTATTGGCTTTGCAATTGGAGAGTAAAGAGGAAGTGGACAAATTAGTCAAAAACGCCGTAAATGCAGGTGGAGACATTTATATGGAGCCAGTGGACCATGGCTGGATGTACCAGCACAGTTTCGCTGACCTGGATGGACATCAATGGGAGCTGTTTTGTATGGATGAAAAGTCAGCCCCTTCTCAACCTGATGGATAGGTTTATTTGTTTATTAATAAGAGTCCACCGCTAACTGCCCTCAGAGAACAGCCATCGACAAACGATCACAATAAAATTGTAGTAAATCTCTTTTGTTATAATAAGTGAAAATCAAATAGAAAAATCATGTTTAAAAACTCAAAAGCCTTCTGTGGATTTTCAGTAGATGATATTTCCAAAGCCAAAACATTCTATGAAAACACTTTGGGAATTCCGGTAAAAGAGGGTTCTATGGGGATATTGGAGTTACATATAGCAGGAAGCACACCCTTGATCATTTACCCTAAACCCAATCACCAACCTGCAACTTTTACTGTTCTAAACTTTCCGGTTGATGATATCGAAAAAGCAGTGGATCAATTAATAGCCAGGGGAATTACCTTTGAGCAATATGAAAAACCTATTAAAACAAATTCAAAAGGAATCTGCAAAAGCGACCATGGGCCTCAGATGGCCTGGTTCAAGGATCCTGCAGGAAATATTCTGTCAGTTTTGCAAATGAATTAATTAACCGGTTAAGCCAAGAAACAAATCTAAATTCCCAAAAATAGACATTTAGACTGATTGGACAATTTTCTCATATTTATCCAGTTCAAAAGAAAACACAGCACCCTCGCCTGGTTTACTTTCCACATCAATTTGGGATTGATGGAGCTCCAAAATCTTTCTGACGATATCCAGGCCCAAACCGATACCTCCACTACCCAAACCATTTTCATGAACACCTTTTTGGTACCTGCGAAAGATCAGGTTTATTTTTTCTGAAGGTATTCCATCTCCAGTATCAGCTACCCAAATTTTCACTTTTTCTTCTCCTTCCTTAACCCCAATATGGACTTCACCTCCATTGTTGGTAAATTTTATGGCATTATCCATTAAGTTTTGAATTACCCTATCTATCAAACCTATATCTCCATAAACAAAAGACAACTTTACCGGAATATTGCTTTTTATAGCAATCCCCTTTTTATTGGCGATCATTCCATATTTCAAGACATTATCCTGAAGCAGTTCATTCAAAGAAAAAGGCTCCATATCTGGCTCTACCTCATTGGATTCCAATTTGGACAATTGAAAAAGTTGGTCAACCAATATTTTCAGTTGTCCGGTATTATTAAGAATAATTTGAATATATTTTTGCTTTTGCTCATCATTCAACTCCTTTTCTTTTAAAACCAAGGTCTCAGCAAATCCCTTGATGGTAGATAAAGGGGTTTTTAAATCATGGGAAACATTGGCCACCAGCTCCCTCCTGGATCGTTCAATGGCTTCAATTTTTTGGATATTTTTGGAAATAGTATTGGCCATATCGTTGAAAGTATTTGCCAATTCCTGAATTTCCCCTTTTTGCTGGATTTGAATTCGGGAATTAAAATCCCCCTGTTGGAATTTTCTTACTGCTTCAATTACTTTATTCAAATTTTCCGTTAAATAATAAATGGCCAAAGTCCCTATTAAAAATGTAGTAAATACTAGCAGGGCAACAGTTTTGGCACTGATATTCAAAATATAATTGATCAGGATATCTTTTCTGGCTGCGGCAAATTTTTGCCCGGTTAGAACAACATAAACATAGCCTATAAGCGCTTCGTCTTTTTGTATGGGAGATACGGAAAACACCTTTTTCTCCCCTGGATTTCGGGGGTCCGACCCTTTTTCAAAGGAATTATCAGGTTGTTCCAACAAATTTTTAACCGGCTCCATATCAATTTTGTGATTTTTTATCAAGCTATCCGGAGCGGAATAAAACTTAATATTTCCCAGGGTATCCGTAAAATATATCTCGATGGCAGGATGGAGGACCATTGCGTTATGAAAAATATGATCTAGCTTTTCATTATTTAGGCTATCCAGTGAAAGGATTTCCAATTCATTGGCAATATGCGCAGCAACATCCTTATTTAAATGCTGATTGGCCTCCTCACTAAAACGGTTGGCCGACTTGGCAGTTAACAATAAAAACACAAAGGACATTACCAGCAGTAACCCAAAAAGGATAAGTGTGATTTTCCAGAATAAAGTATTAAACCTAACTTTTTCCATTTGATGCAATATCTCTGCCCCAATGAGGCAATTTCATAGTTGCCTTTAATCTGCAAATCGATATCCTATACCCCAACTGGTAAGGATATATTCCGGATGCTGCATATCCTTCTCAATTTTGGTACGGAGCCGGTTAATGTGGGAATTTACAGTATGCTCAAACCCTTGGTAATCATAATCCCAGACCAATTGCAATAATTTTTTCCTACTAAAACTTTTTCCTGGGTGGGTAGCCAACAGGGCTAAAAGTTCAAATTCTTTTGGAGTTAAACATAACCGTTCCCCGTATAGACTGGCAAATTTTCCGTCAAGATTTATCTCCAAGTGGTTATACCTTATTTTTTTCTTAGGATCAGATTTTTCCTCCTGGGCTATTTTTATCCTTCTAAATAGGGCCTTTACCCTTGCCTTAAATTCCAAAACACTAAATGGCTTGGTGATATAAACATCAGCCCCAAGCTCCAATCCGGTCACACGATCCATTTCTTCGGACTTTGCTGTCACCATCATGATTGGAGTATTTACTCCTTCTTTGCGTAAACTGGCACATATTTCTTCACCACTCATTCCCGGCAACATGAGATCCAAAAGGATTAAATCAAATGTTCCATTAATGGCAACTGAAAACCCCTCATCACCATTTTCAATATGGATCATCTCACATTCCAAATCCTTCAAATGAATTGAAATCAATTCCGCAATATCCAAATCATCTTCTATGACCAGCACTTTTTTCATAATATCAAAGAATGATAATTTATGCAAAATCATCAAATCATCTTTCAATCAACCCTTTTGTAAAATAAACAAAGGAAGGCTAATTTAAAAGCCTTCCCTGTTTATGATTTGGTGGGCTATTAATTAGAAGTAACTGTGACTTTAATAACTTCCTCAACCACTGGATAGCTATATTCATCATCCACTGGCCTTACATTTCCATTTTCATCAGGACCAGTATTGGGAGCACTTTGCCGGGGAGCTTGATTAGGTCCAAATCCCGGTTCTTCATTGATCTCTGTTCCTGCATCATAAAGGGAAATATGGCCTGTCAGGTCACCGGATAATCCTTCTCCATTTTCAAACAAGGCAATTCCACGGTCTGGGAAAGCATAAATAAGATCATTAGATTGGACATACATGGTGACCAATGAAAGCCTTTGACCTTGCCTTGCTGTAAAGCTAAACTGGTAAGATCCTCCTGGGCCAATAGGGGATGGAGAATCAGCTCCAAGGGGTGTGGTAAAGGCACCGCTTTCATTTACTCCCACTTTGCTCATTAGACTATTGGCCAGCATTCCAGGCATGCCATCTTCTGCTATGGCTTCCAAACCTTCTCCATAATCAGGAGTATCTTCGTCATAAATAGGCTTTCCTCCAGTATGAACCGCAAATGCACCTGGAGATAAAATATTGGTGATGCCGGTTTTGTCGGGTAAGAATTCCCCCATTGGACCAGCATTTCCATCTTCAGCAATTTCTTCCAGGCCATTTCCTCTTTCTGGTTCTCCGGTTGTAAATAAAGGAGCAGGATTAGTATGCACTACCCAACCTCCTGGAGACAATGGAATCAGGGCGTTATTACCCATACTTGTCACCAGGGTCATCTCATTGGAAACATTTTCAATTCTGACTTTGAATGTAATATCACTTGCAGGAATCAAAGTCACTTGAATCACTTCCTCCACCTCAGGATAAGAATAGCCATCATCCACCATACTAATGGGAAGGACATTGCCATTTTCATCCGTGCCATCCCCGGGATTTTCTTGTCGGGGTGCTTGTTGATCCCCTTCTCCGGGTTCCTGATTAACTTCAGTTCCTGCATCCCAAAGGATAATCTCATCAGTAACATCACCAGAGCGTGGCTCTCCTTCTGCAGTAAATAAGTCAATTCCGCTTTCATCCGGACCATAAAAGAGGTCATTGGATTGGGCAAACATCGTTGCAAAAGAAAGTTTTTCCCCTTTCCCAGCTTTGATATCAAATTCAAATGCCCCGCCAGGACCAATAGGACTTGGCATTTCTGCCCCTACTGGAGTATTAAAAACCCCAGAATTGGAAAACATAAATGCGGAAGCCACATTTTCAATGGTTACCGTAAACTCTTGGGTTACCGGCTTAGGCATCTCCTCCGGCCTACAAGCCACTGCGATCACGAAAATCGCCATTAATAATAGTTTCAATAAGCCTTTCATAACAACTTCTGTTTTGGTTCATGGATTAAAGTTTTTAAAAGTATCCATTAAGTATCACAGAAGTGTAACAAGGGGAAATTATTGGAAATGCTGGTTTTAACCCCCCCCCCCCAACATTTTTCAAATAAAATTTAATTGGATGGGTCTATAAAAATTCGCTAAGAATGATCTGGAATTTGGGAAAGGAAAAATAAAGATTAATGTCACTGCATTAACCACACACCCGATAGCACCGACAAATTTCTGCAAATAACTTTTCCAAAAAATTCTTCCTTTATTGATCCACAAACTCATCTTAAGATTCTTCTCCCTTAATGGTGGCATTGTTATACCACACTTCATAAGGTCTCATTGCAAATGAAGGCCCCTTGAAAAGGTAATTGGGCTATAATATTATCTAAACCAAAACCTTGACGCCCCCTTTCCTCCAACCTTAGATAAATAACCCCCAAAAAAAGAAAACCAGCCCTACAAGCTGTAAAGCGGGTTTCTAGTAGCCTCGCTAGGAATCGAACCTAGATCTAAAGTTTAGGAAACTTCTATTCTATCCATTGAACTACGAGGCCATTTATTAGACAAAGGTGGCAAAAATCCTTTTCTTTGTCAGGTATTTTGTCCTTTTCTCAAGGAGTTTTCAAAGAGCGTTTCTCTTTGGAGACGCAATTTAAAACATAATTTTCTTAAACCGCAAATAATCTTGGGCTATCTTGTTCTTTTCAAGATAAATGCGCTATCTTTGCAGTCCAAATTTCCGATGGACGGGTTCCATCAATTCACTAAATATCAATAAACTATGGCAGTAAAAATCAGATTAGCACGTAGAGGTAGAAAAAGACAAGCCATCTACGATGTAGTAGTAGCTGATGGTAGAGCTCCACGGGATGGACGTTTTATCGAAAAAATCGGGTCTTACAACCCTAACACTGACCCTGCATCTATCAACATCAATAATGACCGCGCTTTGCAGTGGTTGTTGAATGGTGCCCAACCTACTGACACGGTGAAAGCGATGCTTTCTTACCGAGGCGTATTGTTGAAAAAACACCTTCAAATCGGTGTGCTTAAGGGAGCTATCTCTCAAGAAGAAGCTGACAAGAAATTTGAAGCTTGGTTAGAACAGAAGGAAGCTACCATTTCTGGCAAAGTGGACAAAATCACCAAAGCCAAAGAAGAGGCAAAGAAAAAAGCCCTGGAAGCTGAAGCCGCTAAAAACCTGGCTCGTCAGGAAGAGTTCAAGAAAAAGGAAGAAGAAGCCAAAGCTGCAGCCGCTGCTGAAGATGCTGCCAATGAAGAAGAGGCTCCTGCTGAAGGAGAGGAATCTTCTGAAGCTCCTGAATCCGGAGAAGAAGAAAACAAAGACTGATTGCATTCCTAATCCATGAACAAAGACAATTGCTTTGAATTAGGCTATATTGCCAAAGTTCATGGGCTCCAAGGTGAGGTCGTGGCAGTGCTGGATGTGGACTTTCCTGAGGATTATGAGGACATCGAGCATGTCTTTGTGGACCAAAACTCCAGACTTGTGCCCTACTTCCTGGAACATTTTGTCCTTCAGCCCAACGGCCGCATACTGGCCAAATTTGAGGGTTTTGATGACAAAGATTCGGCTGATAATCTCGTAGGCTCAGCACTGTTTCTGCCCCTTAAAGACCTGCCAAAACTCCAAGAGGATCAGTATTACTTTCACGAACTGGTCGGATTCGAAGTGGAAGATCAAAATCTGGGAGCAGTAGGAAATGTAACCGTCATTTATGACCTTCAAACCCAGCACCTGTTGGGGCTGGACCACCAAGGAAAAGAAGTCCTTATCCCCATTCAGGAAGGCATCATCCAAAAGGTGGACAAGACAGCAAAGAAAGTTTACTGTCAATTGCCAGAAGGCTTACTTGACATATATTTGGAGGATTAATCCATGAGGATCGACATTATAACTGTGGTACCCGGCCTTTTGGAAGGCCCCTTTTCCCATTCCATCCTAAAAAGGGCGGAGGATAAAGGCCTTGCCAAAGTCAGGATCCACAATCTCAGGGATTACGCCAGTGGCAAACAAAAGCAGGTCGATGATTATGCCTTTGGAGGAGGCGCAGGAATGGTAATGATGGTTGAGCCCATTGCCAAATGTATCCAAGCCCTCCAGGCAGAAAGGAATTATGATGAAATCATCTACATGACCCCGGATGGTCAGCCTTTCAATCAACCTGTTGCCAATGAACTTTCATTAAAGGGAAACCTCATCATCCTTTGTGGACATTACAAAGGAGTGGATGAAAGAGTAAGGCAAAAGTACATCACCCGGGAAATCAGTATTGGGGATTTTGTCCTCTCTGGGGGGGAGCTTGCCGCAGCTGTGCTGACGGATGCGGTAATCCGGCTGATTCCAGGAGTACTTAATGATGAAACTTCCGCCCTTACAGATTCCTTTCAGGATGGGCTTTTGGCACCTCCGGTATATACACGCCCGGCAGATTATAATGGAATGAAAGTTCCAGATATTCTTTTGTCAGGACATAATGAAAAGATAGCCAATTGGAGGTTTGAAGAATCGGTTCGCCGGACCAAAGAAAGAAGACCGGACCTGCTTCAAGGTCCAGTTTCAGAGCCTGGCGATGAAGTTAAATAATTGATAATTAATTGAATAAAAAACAGAATTGCATACCTTTGCAATTCCAACCGCGATAAGCACATAAATTTAAAGATATGAGCGAACTACTTAAAGTTGTAGAAGAGGAATACAAAGACGTAAGGTCTAAATTTCCTTCTTTCAAAGCAGGAGATACCATCAACGTTCACGTTAGAATTACTGAAGGTAATAAAGAGCGTATCCAGCAGTTCCAAGGCACCGTAATCCAAAGGAAAAATGTGAATTCCAATGGTGAAACTTTCACCGTAAGGAAAATTTCCAGCGGCATTGGTGTAGAAAGAATATTCCCAATCTTGGGTCCAAGCCTTGAAAAAATCGAAGTATTGAGAAAAGGTAGGGTTAGAAGAGCCCGTCTATACTACTTGAGAGGCCGTCAAGGTAAAGCTGCAAGGGTAAAAGAGAAAATTCAGGTAAAAAGCAATTAATAGCTTTTTTCAAAGCATAAAAAAAGGGACCGGAAATGGTCCCTTTTTTTATGGTCAGAACCGATATATTAGACTTGAGCAATGAAAAAGATAGTATAGTAAGGAGTCTTTAGTCGTAAATAATGAATATTAAGCCGTAGATGCCTGAATAAAAAAACCAAGTAAAAAAATGAAAATTGAGAATTTGTATTGATGAATTGCCTTTTCCACTAAAACTCAAACCAATGGTAAATCTCCCACCTGTAATTAATCTTCTTTAAAAGGGCAACCTTGCTAACCTGCATCTCTCCCTTTAATTCATGGCTATTCAAAAGCTCCCAGCATTCATCAAATAATTGGGCTTTCAGATCGCGGTAAACCAAAGTCATATGGGCTTTAAATGCCTTATCGGTAAATTCCTCCTCCAGCTTAAGTGCTTTCCTAGTGTATTCTTTTAAGCTATATTGAAGTTCTACCAATTCCTCGCCATGTTCTACTCGAGCATACATGATCCTCCTACCAAACCTACCAAAGCCATCAATCATAATAGGGAATTCCTGTTGGCCCTTAAAAAAAGGCTCTAACAAATTAAAAAGTTTATCTTCCTTTCTTTCATTCCAAAGAAAGGGCATTTTTATGGTCACATGGGCAGGGGATTTCAGGGCATACTTGGCATTATACTTTTCCTTAACCATTTCCTTCAGCTTAAGGGCATCTTCCTGAATCTTTCCTTCAGGGACTATGGCCATAAAATATTTTTGCATTGATTTACCCATGCATCTTTATTTTAAAATAATTATACCCCAATTGATTCCGTTCAATAACAAAAATATCATTATAAAGCTAAAAAAAGCTCCATATTTATTCAAATTAACTTTTTCAGTTTCTTTTTTACTTTTAAATTGAACCTAGGTCTAAAACCCAAAATATTAAAATGAAAGAAAATAATTCTGCATTAGTCGCACTGGATTTGTCCAAAATGGATGATATCCTTCTAAACAATATCCATAAAATAAGTCAGCTATTGGGGCTTTCTAAAATATACTTCACCCACATTTCCCACCTCCACCCTGTTCCTGAGGATGTTGCTGAGTCTTACCCCAAATTGGCAGTTTCTAAAAAAGAGGACATAAAAAAAGAATTGGAAGCCAAATTGGACAACCTCACTCTCCCCAGTAGTGTGGAATCAAAAATTGTAGTTGAAGAGGGACACCTTTTGGAAACGCTTTTAAAATTACTCAAGTCCAAAAAAGTGGATTATTTGGTAATGGGCAGGAAAAAAGAATTGGAAGGCTCCGGGGCTTTTGCCAAAAAAATTGCCCAAAAGTCTCCCTGTTCTGTATTTTTTGTGCCAGAATCAATAATTAAAACTCAATTTCAAAATTTTCTGGTTCCTATTGATTTTTCCCATCATTCGGAATTGACCCTTAAAAAGATTGAAGGTTTTACCACTGAAAAGGAACCTAGCATTCGTTGCCTTCATGTTTATCATGTGCCTATTGGTTACCACAAAACTGGAAAATCCTATGAGGAATTTTCAGAAATCATGCATAAAAATGCTATCACAGAATATAAAAGTTTTATTAAAAAGAATAAATTCAAGGAATATCCCTGCGATTTTATGTTGAAAGGCAATGACCATAATGCCGATCTTATTTACCAAGATGCCCTAAAGCAAAAAGCAGACCTAATCATCATGGGAAGTCGAGGGAGAAGTGGGTCCGCAGCCATTTTATTGGGTAGTGTGGCAGAAAAGGTAACCTTTATCAACCATGAAATCCCATTATTGATCCTAAAACAAAAAGGGGAAAATATGGGCTTTTTGGAAGCGTTGTTTAAAATTTAGAATTGTGAAATTAGACTTGAGATTTGAAAAACAACGCTTAATGATAAAAATAAGGACATTGAACTTTTGTAAGTTGTCCCGCTGGCCATGCCGCGGGACAATGAATTTTAATACCAGATCCTCCAAGGATTAAAAAACTTAGTCTCAATACAGATCTTCAAGGAACAGGATAAAGTTCCCTAGAAGCATTGGTTTGTGGGCTCAAATCAGAGTTCAAATTAATAGAAAGTTTTTTCCTATATATTTCACCCCTACGATCAGTAGGCATTTTCCCTATTAATAATCAACTCCCGTATAGTTTGGAAAACAATCTTAAGGTCCATCCATAAGTTCCAATTATGTATGTAAAAATGGTCCAACCTT
The DNA here is from genome assembly GCF_030409905.1 of Echinicola jeungdonensis. Taxonomy (NCBI): domain Bacteria; kingdom Pseudomonadati; phylum Bacteroidota; class Cytophagia; order Cytophagales; family Cyclobacteriaceae; genus Echinicola; species Echinicola jeungdonensis. The sequence goes on along the minus strand of NZ_JAUFQT010000001.1, from coordinate 1,881,011 downwards.
ACCCTGGAACGGATTTGATAAGACCTGATGATTTCTCCCCGGTATCCTTTGACTTGCGCCAAACCTGTAATTCCCGGTTTGATTTTGTGCCGGCCATTGTACCTTTCAATTTGATTCTTAAAAGTTTCATTCATGGGAACTGTATGCGGTCTTGGTCCAACTATGGACATATCCCCTTTTAATACGTTCAAAAATTGAGGCATTTCATCCAGCGAGCTGTTCCTTAAGAATGAACCAATCCGGGTTACCCTTGGATCATTCTTGGTGGCTTGACGGGTATCGGCGTAATCATTTGGGGTCATAGACCGGAATTTCAAGCACTTAAACTCTTTGTTGTTTTCACCATTTCTTAATTGCACAAAAAACACAGGCCCTTTTGATTCAAGCCTGATCAAAATGCCAACCAGAGGAATCAACCAACTCAAAATAAAGAGGGTCACAAAAAGAGAAAACATAATATCAAAAGCCCTTTTTATCACCCTGTTATACAAATGATCAAGAGGAATAGCATTGACATTGATGACAAAGAAATCCCCATATTTGGAAAAAGATAGGTTTTTCTCCAGTTGAAGGCTTCCACCGGGAATTACCTTAACCTTGATATAATGTTCATCTGCATAGCGAATAATTTTTTTGATTGTGGGGAGATCTAGTCTTTCATTGATGTATATCAAATTTAGGTTCATACTCTCCACTTCGTTGAAAAAATCAGACAAATTGCCCCGAGTTTCTACACAGGAGCTGGTATCATCATAATAACCTATAAAATTGATCCCAAAATCTTTCCTTTGTTGAAAGACCCTGGCTAATTTAAAGCTTGTGCCCCCTTTTCCAATAATGACTGCATTTCTATAATTCCCCCCTTTTGCACGGTATTGTTTTAGAGAAATATGAACAGCTACCCGATAAAAACTTAACATAATGGCCATTATGGTTCCATTGACCAATAAAAATACCCTGCTCAAATGGTATGCTTGAAATGCTATCCACAAAAAGGCGATCATTGCAAAAAACCATAACAAAGAACCTGAAAGTCGCTGCAAGGTAAAAAAGTAATCTGTTGCCCTCCCTACTTTATAATCCTTCCTAAATGCCACTACCATCACCCACATAAGAAGGTAAACTCCGTAAAGAGACAGATCCATCTTGGGGATATCAATGAAAGATCCTACCAAGAAATGAGAAATGACCAAAGTAAATCCAACAACTGACAAATCCCCAAAAAGAAACATCCATGGGAAATATTTGTAAAATCTTTTTGCCATAAAAATCCATTACATAACTCTATTCGATATCCCCTCAGCAATTTAAATACCAAATCTCAACCAAGGTTCATTTTTGTCCGGACAGAGATACAATTTTTAGCAATTACCTGATTGAATTGTAAAATTATAAAAAATATTTTTTTTCCAGTATTAAATATTGGTTAATAACTTTGTGAAAACTATTTTCCAATTCCTTTAAAATTCTATCACCATGACTTCCCGACTTTCCCGTTTTTTTGCAGCATCTGACCAAAAAGGATCATTGGGAATGAAGTTCAGGGATAAAAGGTTTCGCTTTTTTGAAAATGCCTTTAAGGAAAATTTTGAAGGTAAGAGCCCTATTAAAATATTGGATGTAGGGGGAACTGAAGCATTTTGGAAAGGGAAAAAATTTATCGAGACGGGTGATGTAGAAATTATTTTCCTCAACTTAAAGGAAGAGCCAGTTACTCAGCCCAATATCACAAGCATGGCCGGGGACGCAACCAACCTTTCTCAATTTGGAGATCAATCCATTGATCTTGTATTTTCCAATTCAGTCATTGAACACCTTTATACCTGGCAAAATCAGGTCAAAATGGCCCTGGAAATCCAAAGGGTAGGGAAAAAACATTTTGTCCAAACTCCAAATAAATTCTTTTTCATAGAGCCTCATTACGCTGTCCCTTTTTTCCAATTTATCCCAAAATCTATCCGTTATTTTTTACTTACAAAAACCAAAATCAGCAGGCTTCAAAAATGGGAATCCCAAAGGGCAAAACAATATATAGATGAAATACGGCTATTGTCCCATAATGAAGTTCAAAAGCTATTTCCCTCAAGCAAAATTTACTTGGAAAAACTCATGGGAATGAATAAATCCTTTACGGCTCATAATTTATAGTGCCTGCAGCTAATACAGGAAACGTTTTTGCAAATTTCACCCAGGGTCAGACTTATGCTGACCCCGGGCTAATTTTATTATCCCCCTCCAGGAAATTTTCCACTTTTCAAAAATTCCTTCATTAATTTTTATCACAGGCAAGGGAGTAGATTATTTGATTTGGATTAATCCAAATCAAATAATCAAGGTTTTTCAGGCAGAAGCCTTTAAGGGCTTAAACAATATTAACCCCGGGTTTGTAGCCTGGAGGCTTGGAACAGTGATGTCCTGCTAACCCCCATTAGGGGCTGAACCACACTGAAGATATTTGCAGAATCGCGAATAGTCACCCCCCCATTATCAACAAGGGCAATTCCCCACTTTTATTCACAGAACTTTTGATTTTTTTCACCGATAAGATTTCTGGGTTAACCCCTTGTAAACGTACCCATTAGTTCCTTTAATCTTTTGGAAATCCATTTAAGATTTACCTAAAAAAAGAACGATATTTCCGCATTTTCCGTTAATTTTGCAACAATTTAGATTTAATCTAATTTCACTGGATATGAGGACGGCAGATCAAATAAAAAAAGGGGAAACAGCCATTATCAATAGGGTAACGCCCGATGAATTGACTTTAAACTTAATGGAAATGGGATTTCTTCCCGGAAAAAGAATTTCCCTATTGCAAAAGGCCCCTTTGAAGGATCCCATGGCTTTTAAACTTGAGAACACGGTAATCGCCCTGAGAAAGTCAGAAGCAAAACTCATTGAAGTGATTTTTGAAAAATAAGACCTTTTATGTCTGAAGTAATTACACCCACCCTCCAATCTACCTTTACTGTTGCCCTTATTGGAAATCCTAATGTGGGTAAAACAACCATATTCAACCGTTTGACAGGTTTGCGGCAAAAGGTAGGCAATTACCCTGGAGTTACGGTGGATAAAAGATATGGAAATATCAAATTGGGGGAACAGGAAACTACCTTGGTGGATTTGCCAGGGACTTATAGCATTTACCCCAATTCTGAAGATGAGGTAATTGTACACAGGGTGCTCAATGGACTGGACAAAGAAAACAAACCGGATTTTGTCCTGGCAGTAGTTGACATGTCCAGCATGGAAAGGGGGTTATTTTTAGTCACTCAAATCATGGACCTTGGCCTTCCCATGGCAATTGTCTTAAATATGGAAGATACTGCTCAGGAACAGGGCATCAAGGTAAAAACCCATGAACTCTATAAATCCCTTGGGGTACCCATTATCCAAACAAATGCCAGAAGCAATAAAGGCATTGAAGCTATAGAGGATTTGATCAAGCAACAGTTTTTTTCGGTCCCCGCTCCATTTTTGGATACCCAATACCTTTTGCCGGAAGGCTTGTCAGCTGACATACAAGAGCAGTTTGGGCTGGAAAACAGCTATCAGGCTTATCAATTGATACGGTTTCATGAAAGGGAGCCATTGTTGGATCAATCCCAAAAAGATATTCTAAAAGAAAAAGTGGCCAATTCGACCTTTGACATCAAAAAGGCCCAACTGGAAGAAACCCAACAACGTTATAAAGGAATTCAATATGTTTTGTCGAAGGTTATTGAAAAAACAGATATCGGCAGAAAACACTTTACTGAAAAACTAGACAAAGTACTTTTAAATAGAGTGGGAGGTTATGCCATTTTCCTGGGAATCTTATTGTTGATATTTCAGGCAGTATTTGCCTGGTCTGCAATGCCCATGGATTTGATTGATGGCTTCTTTGCGACTCTCAGCTCAACAGTGGCAAATATCCTCCCAGAGGGAGTTTTGACCGGACTAATAACGGAAGGCATCATTCCCGGAATAGGTGGAGTGGTGATTTTCATTCCCCAAATTGCCCTTTTATTTGGCTTCTTGGCCATTTTGGAGGATACGGGCTATATGTCAAGGGTAGTTTTCTTAATGGATCGCCTTATGCGCCCATTTGGATTGAATGGAAAAAGTGTGGTGCCTTTGATTTCCGGTATTGCATGTGCCATTCCTGGAATCATGGCCACAAGAAATATAGGCAACTGGAAAGACCGCTTGATCACCATTATGGTCACCCCACTGATGAGCTGTTCAGCTAGGCTTCCAGTTTATGTGATCCTAATTGGATTGGCCGTACCAGATAGTTATTGGGGGCCAGTTAATATGCAGGCCATTGCTTTGCTGGGCATGTATTTGTTGGGAATAATAGCAGTATTGATGACTTCCTGGATCCTAAAATTGATCCTAAATTTTAAAGAAAAAAGTTATTTGATGGTGGAAATGCCATTGTACAAGCTGCCCAGATGGAAGGATGTGCTGATCACCATGTATTCCAAATCAAAAACCTTTGTTTTTGCTGCAGGAAAGGTAATCCTGACCATTTCTGTTATTCTATGGGTTTTGGCATCTTATGGTCCCTCCAGCATCCGTGAACAAGCCATTGCAGAGGTCCCCCTTCCCGAAGCCAATGCCCCGGTAGAAGTTCAGGAAAGCTATCAAAGCCAAATCGCATCTGCAGAACTGGAGTCTTCATATATTGGGATAATGGGTAAATTTATCGAACCAGCCATTAGGCCTTTGGGATATGATTGGAAAATAGGCATTGCCCTGATCACTTCATTTGCAGCTAGGGAAGTGTTTGTGTCCACCATAGCCACCCTTTACAGTGTAGGTGCTGATGTAGAAGATGAATTGACCATCCAGGAAAAATTAGATCAACAAGTCCACCCGCAAACAGGAGAAAAAGTATTTAACATAGCAACGGCCTTTTCACTTATCGTTTTCTATGCTTTCGCCATGCAGTGTATGAGTACCCTGGCTGTAGTTTACCGGGAAACAAAAGGTTGGAAATGGCCCCTTATTCAAACAGCCTATATGACCGGTTTGGCTTATGTTTCTGCTTGGGTCGTTTATCAGTGGTTGAGTTAGGAACTTGAATATTTAAATCAAATATTGGGAAAAAATTTTGATCGTTTATGACGCTAAACATTTAGTTCGATTTTAAAAAACATCACTCCGAGGCTTGGGGGTGGGACTGAAAGGAAAACCGTGGGAGTCCTATAATTAGAGGATTGCCACACCCTTTTCCACGCTTTTACCATACGCAAAAGGGTTCGCAGTGACGTTTGATGACATAATTTGGTGTTTTTTTGTCGAACACAGGCTTAAACGTTAGAATAGCATTTATCATTAAACAAAATTACAACAGGCTTTTGGCCTTCGGCTTTAGACATTTAAAACTATGTGGCAAGAAATTATCGTTTGGACATTGTTTGCAGGAATTATAGGCTGGAAAGCTTTCCAATACCTCAGACCCAAAAAATCCAATGCCCTGGATTGTGGCTGTGGGAAATGTGAAGCTGTTAAGCCTGCTAAAAAGTAGAATAAAAAAATATTAATCTTTAATGTTTAAGGGGATTTCAAATCCCCTTTATTTTTTGGTTCGGAATTACAAATTCCGAACAGTTCCATCTGCGCTATGTTGGTGGCTAAGCGGAGTCGAAGCCACCGACTTGGGGTTGTTCGGGTGTTTCTGACTCTGGACTTTTTAAAACCTATCGCTTTGCCAACTCCTCAAAGACCGCTATATACTGGTCGGTCACATGGTCCCAGTTGTACTTTTGGGTCAATCCTGCAGGAGAGTTTTCCCTAAGTTTTTTCATTTCTTCTGGATGCTGTTCCGCCTTGTCGATGATTTGTTTTACATCCTCCCTGTTTTTCTCAAAATACCAGCCAAACTTTCCATTTTGAAGCATTTCCCGGTTGAAGCAGGTATCCAATGCAAGGATAGCACAACTATAGCCAAGGGCCTTTAGCATGGCCGGGTTGGTACCGCCATATTCATGGCCATGAAAATAAGCGTAACAGTTTTGGTATAAAGCAGCCAACTCATGGGGATCCCGGACATAACCGGTAAAAAGCAGCCTTTCATCAGGCAGGTTTTTTAACCTTTCAGCAAAGGCGTCCTTGTAAGGAACATCACCCACCACCACCAATTTCCTTTTGGTGGCAGATTTAGTAAATCCCTCTAAAATAAGATCGGCATTGTTGTCAGGAACAAGACGCCCTACGATCAGGTAATAACCTTCTTTTTCCAGCTTCCACTTATCGATCAGATTTGGATCTGCCCTCAAACTTGGATTAGATCCATAAGCAATGACCTTGGAGGGAGCTTGAAACAATTCCTGATAAATTTTCTGCATTTCATCAGAATCATTGATGATCTGATCATAAAGTTTGGTGGCCATCTTTGAGGCCCAAAAAAAGTATTTTCCTCCCAAACCTTTCCATTTTGGCCTTATCCATTCCAGGCCATCCACATTAATGGCTGTGGGTTTTCCAAAGATCTTAGCGATCAAACCAAATGGCCCATTAGCACTGTTGACCACAAAAATCACATCTGCCCTGGATAGGCAAGCATGGATCATTGAAAAGAAAGAATGGGTCAGTTGGCTCAGGGACTTGGATTCAATACAGGGAATATAGACCAATTTGATACCATTTACCTCAGCAGGTTTTTCCTCAAACAAAGGCTTGTGGCAATATACGGTCAACTCCACCCCCTTCTGGACCAACCTTTCACCCAATTCCTTCACCATGGTTTCATAGCCCCCATAGACATAGGGGTAACCTTTGGTGCCAAGGATTGCGACTCGAAGTGGTTTGTTTTTTTTAATCATTTATTAAATTTGAATGGGAAATTGACCGAAAAATTTCACCCAGGTTTTGGATGTATGAATCAATTGAAAAATGCTGAATTACCCTTTCTTGACCAGTTTTTCCAAATTCCTTTCTTAACTCTTCCTTTTCAATTAATTCATCAAAAGCTTTGGCAGCTACCTTAGGATTGTTCCAGGGGACAAGATATCCTGTTTTACCCTCTAACACCATTTCTGTTGCACCACCATGACGGGTAGCCACAACGGGTTTTCCTGTTGCCATAGCTTCCAAAACAGTAGTGGGTAATGGGTCTGGCAAAATGGAGGGAAGCATAAAGATATCCAGGCCACCCATGATTTCAGGAATATCAGTCCGGTAACCTAAATCCGTCACTTTTTCTTCTAAGCCATTCGATCTGACCTTTTCTTTTATCTCATCATATAAATATTCATAGCCAGAAAACGCATCTCCAACCATAATAAAATGGATATGCTTATGACGGTTGACTAAGTGTTTTGCTACATCTAAAAAGTAGGTTTGACCTTTCCAGAAATGCACCCTAGCTATCATGCCAATTAGGACGGTATCCTGAGAAATTCCAATTTCCTCTTTGAGATTGTATTTTGCTTCCAGAAAAGGTTTGTAATCTATACCGTTGTAAATTACTCTCAATTTATTAGCATCCACTTTTTCAGCATAATTATTTGCTGTTGCTTTTGAAACGCAAAGCACCAAATCCCCCGTTTTTTGAAGAAGATTTTGAATAAATTTCTTGAACCAACTGGGACTTTCTATTATTTCCCGGACATGCCAAATGTGAAGTAGCTTTTTACTTTTTGCTACAAATGCTCCCACCCAAACTGCAGTGGTATTAGAATATACTATCTTAATCTTTTCCTCATCAACGATTCTATTTAACTGTTTATATGCACGATACAAATACTTGGCTCTATTAAACAGCCCGAATAGATGAAAATATTTTCGCCTTATTATTCCTAATTTGATGATTTTGACCATAATTCCTTCTTTTCGGATAGCCTTCGACAATGACCCCTCAGAAGATAAAACTACAATGGGTTGAAAACCATTTTTCTTTAACCCTACTACCGACCTTATTAAACTTCTACTGGCTCCATACAGGTCTGAAGAGCTGTGAAGGACTAAAATGGAATTTATCATTTTTTTAATTTAATTTATGCAATCTTCCTTAACCATGTCATTATAATTATTTAAACACCAAAAAATATATGTTTTTCACAATTTTAATGCTATTGAAACCATTTTTTAATTTTAATTATCTATTTCAGCTATTTATATCTATTTTTAAATGTTTTTCAATCAAAAAAAATTCTTTTATGAAAACTTTAAGTAAAATTTTAACAAGTTGTTTTTGCATTATTTTATGCTTTTCATGTTCGAAGGTAGCTGAAGAAGTACCAAATGATGTTATTTAAGAATCCTCTAAACAAATTAATAACAAATACCTAAACGACTTCTTGGAAAGAAATGGATTTGAAAATGCCGAAGTTCAATTACACAGGGACGGATATTTAATTGATGGTTGTATCTTTATTTCCGAGGAAAACTTGATAGAACGTTTTGAAGCTGTAAACAACACTCCCAAAAAGGGGGGAGAAAATTTACAAACAACAGTAAATAACCTCGTAAATTACACAACTAGTACTCCACGGACTGTTACTTTCAAATTTCATAGCTCAGTTCCATTATCTACATCTGAAATCTTTTGGAGAGATGCTATCAGGGAAGCAATGATAGAATGGAGCAATGTCAAAAACTTTGCACTTACGTTTGAGGAAACTCTAAGTTCTAACCCCGAAATAACATTTTATGGGGCCAATTTAGGAGGAGCAGTAGCTGAAGCCTCTTGGCCTAGTTCTGGGGATCCTGGATCTAGAATTACAGTCAATACAAGCTACAACACAACATTCTCTTTGAATCAATTAAAATTTGTAATGGCTCACGAAATCGGCCATACGTTAGGATTCAGGCATACCAATTGGGAACAAGATGGAGAGTCTATTAATAATCCGGCAACCGGAATGTATGGTGCTAACCTCGTGTCTGGAACATGGAATGACGATCCCTATTCAATAATGAATTCAGGAAAATATTATCCATATGTTCCCACTTGGAATGGTTTTGGTTTTTTAGACATCCTCGCATTTAGAACGATATATCCACTAGACGGAAACCAAAAACCATTTTATGTTTACAGGAGGTTGACTAACAAAGGATATTATTGGACAAATGATTGGTCTGAATATGGTAATTATACTTATGAAAGTTCAACTTCAACTGGATATGAATACATAGGTTACAATGGTTTTATTTATGATACACAAATCTCTGGTACAGTTCCTATTTATTTATACTATAGCCCTGGATCGGATTGGTATTACAAAAGCAAAGACCCAACTATTGATACTGCTTTTCCAGGGTGGAATAAAATAAAAATCATTGGTTATGCATTTGCCTCAGGGGGAACTGGAAGGCAACCGGTCTATGAATTTTACAACCCGTCTAAAGGATTCTTTTTTACATTAAATTCGGACAATAATTTAACTTCTGGCCCAAATTGGTCAAATAGTGGAGTTGCTTTCTATGTTAATTCCATAGAATAAATTGAAGATAACTAAAGTCCCCTTAATGGGGGCTTATTTTGTTTATTAAACCTTCTATTAATTAACTTGGTTTTACTGGTTTAGCTATAGCTTATCCAATATTTTTCTTAATCTCATTAATAGTTTTCTCCCACTGAAAACCTCTTATCTTTTCTTTCTGACCAATTTGAAACTTATCAGTTTCCAATTCACTCAAGTTTGAAATTCTTTTTAATTTATCGGCAATATCATCAACATCATTAGGGTCAAAGAGTAAACCTCCATTTCCTATTACTTCAGGCAAAGCCCCCCTATTTGAAGCAGCTACTGGTAATGAAAAGTGATAGGCTTCTATTACTGGTATGCCAAATCCCTCGTACAATGAAGGGAATACATATGCACTTGCTCTACTATACAAAGTGAAAAGTTCCTCATCAGTTACATATCCCGTTAAAATAACCTTATCATTGAGGTTTAACCTAGAAATAGTGCTAACTATGTTCTTATAATCGTCCGAAAAAATTTTAGGCGGTCGCTGACCAACAAGAACTAATTTAAGATTTCGATCTATGATCTTGGAAAATGCTTCTATGAGTTTTACCAGATTTTTTCTTTTTTCCATCACACCCACATGAAGCAAAAATTTTTCCCCTTCCTTTATTCCATAATTTTCTATATTAACCAATGGCTTAGGTGAAAGGAGAGACCTTTTCGGCCCTAAGGGTATAACTTTGACTTTTGATGGAGCAAAATTAAATAAAGCTATTAATCTTTCCTTTGAAAATTCTGAAACTGTAAATATGGCTTTTGCTCTTTTTGCTGCGAGAACAGCCATTTTCGTGAAAAAAAACCGCCAATATTTATTATAATGTTGAGGTAGCTCCCAAATATTACAGCCGTGAAAAATTGGGAAAGCCTTAATACCTTTTGGCAAAAAATAGGGAACCACATAATCATTGCAAATTAAAACATCACATTGATTTTTCTTAACACTTAAGGGAAGTTGGACTTCTTTCCACCAAAAAAAGCGAATATGTTCTACCGCTTTTTCAATTTTAGTTCTTGGGGGTGAAAAAGCTTTGGGTCTTATTTCTACCACTTCCACTTCATGGTCTTTCTTAAAACCATTAATGACTTCTTCCAGTACAGTCCGTGTTCCTGTCTTGGCCAGAAAAAGATCGCGGGTATCAATGGCTATTCTAATTTTTTTAATTGACATTAATATCCCTTTAAAGTCTATACTTGGGTGAATAATATCGCATTTTCCTTCATTTAAGCCCTTAAGTATTTATCTTTTCGCAACATTAAATATTAAGGTTAAAGGAAATACCCCAATCCTTTTTTAATTGCTTTAAATCATCCTGATAAAACTGGATTAAATATTCCCAGCCCTTCTCATCCAAAACAAGATCTTTTCTATACCCATCCTGATAAGTACTTTTCTTGATTTTATTCTTAAGCCCTTCCGGAATCAACCCAATCATTTTTTGTATTACTTTATTATCCTTTAATTTGGATATGAAAACATATTTTGGAGATTGAGTTTGATTGTGCTTTTTTCCAAAATCAATATCAGTCAACCTCCTATTATCCACTTCCAGGAACTCAAAAATATTTTTCAGCCCATTTTCTATATCCTGAATAAAATCCTCAAAGCGGATAACCATAATTTGTTCCTTTGAAAATAATTCTCGAAACCTTTCCAATTGCTGATGATAAAGTCCAAGTTCCATATACAAATGGCTTTTATTCCAACCCTTTTGGGAGTCTGGCATTTCAAAATCTTCTTTTAAAGCATCATAAAAGTTCCTTTTTTCCTGGTAACCGGCATGCACATCCATTTGATAATGGGAAAATGCCCGCTTTATAGGATCCCTAAGCAAGACAATAAGCTTAGCCTGGGGATTGAAGTCATAAATCTTCCGGGCAGCCTCCGGGTCCCATAAATAAGAAGGGCTGGATTCCCCTTTGTATTTACTTTTTTGACCATCCCTAAACAGGTTGAGGTACTCGTCTTTTTCCTTAATCACCCAGGTATGATATTCTTTTTCAGGTGAAAATTCCTCCTTATAATCATATAGGGTATTTTCTACCTGGGCAAAAAAATGGGGTTCTTTGACCCTTGCCATAAATATTTCCGGATGTTGGGCAAGGTATTCATGTAAAGAAGTGGTACCGCATTTTGCAGCACCTATTATAAAAAGGTTTGGAATCATTTTTTCCATTTAAAGGGGCATTAAGCTATCCAAGTGATTTTTTCTTTGATGGAACCTATAATTTTATCCAGGCATTCTTCTTTGGACCAATCGGAAGTGGGAAGCTGCAAAAATGGTTTTTGTGGTGCTTCATAGGGTGCATCGATTCCGGTAAAATTCTTGATCAGGCCTTTTCTGGCTTTTTGATACAGGCCTTTGACATCCCTTTCCTCACATTCCTCCAATGGACAATCCACAAATATCTCCAGGAACCTATCCTCACCAACCAACTCTTTGATCATTTCCCTTTCTTTCCGGTAGGGTGAAATAAAAGCAGCCACCACTATCAGTCCTGCTTCCATCATTAGCTTGGCCACTTCAGCAATTCTCCTTAGGTTTTCGTTCCTATCTTCCTTTTCAAAACCAAGGTCTTTATTGAGTCCCTTTCGGATATTGTCCCCATCCAAAAGGAAAGTATGGTAACCATTTTGGAAAAGCCGCTGTTCTGTTCCATTGGCAAGGGTGGACTTTCCGGATCCGGATAATCCGGTGAACCATATCAACAAAGGTTTTTGGTTCAACCTTTTTTGCCGGTCTATGGGTTTAATTTTAAAATCCTGATGAAAAACGTTATTTACTTGATTTTTGCTCATAATAATTTAATGCTGAAGGACCATTGAATTAGGAGGATCGGTTTCTGCTAGCTGAATTTGATGATATTCCCGGACACTAAAACCAATCATCCACCAGGTCAACCAGGAAACATAGGCGTAAATCTCGGCATTAGATGTAAAAAGCGGGAGTAATAAACCCACCTTTACAGTGCCTGCCAAAAATGCTATTCTAGCTGCATGGGTATTTTTTGTTCTACGAAAAACTTTAATTGCCGTTTTGATCCCTAATCCTAATATGAGAATATATAATATCATCCCCAGAACCCCTAATTGCACCCCAAAGACCAAAAATTGATTTTCTCCTCCTATCCTGAGTTCATCAGTTACACTACTCATATTACCACTCATGGCCAATCCAGTCCCCCAAGGAGCAATGATTATTTGATTTATGGCTTCCAACCAAGCAATCACATGACCTATACTTGAGGAGTTTTGGAAAGTAAGGGTGTCAATAACAAAATAATAAAATTCTTTCGGGGCAATAAAAACAACATAAATCACAAAGATAGTTAACAAGCTCACCCCCAATTTGATCAATCCGTAGAGCCTAAAAATTAACGCAATAAAGAACAGCATTACAAAAAAAGAAACAAATGATGACCGGGAAGCTGCAAAAACTAAACTGCCTGTAGCAGCTAACATTACGAGAATAAAAATAAATGATTGTTCCCTTCGGGAGGTCAAATATCCTATTAAACCAACTGAAAACCCCAAAAGACATGCACTAGCCATTTCAAGTGGGGTTGAGAAAAAAGATGCTAAACGCATACCCATGGTTTGGGTTTCAAAAGTCCAGGATAGTCCATAATTCCCTGAAGGTTCAATATCATTTATTGCAAGGTTGTAATCAGCATAACCAGTGATTTGCTGAAAATGCAAACCCATAATTTTTTCCAGGATGCTTAAGCCAAATGCAGCCACCGCAATTCCCATTATTATGTTGAAAAATTGCCTAAACTCATTCGGATTAAACCGGGTGTTTCTTCCAAAAAAATACAACAAGCCCATCATTAGAATATTTTTCATATATACCAGCTTGCTAATAAAACCTGCCTCCCCGATAGGCAAAATCAAAAACACCAGACAAAGTCCATAAAACATTAAGAAAAGTTTGTCCACCCAATGAAACCTAAAAGGATAATCAAAAATATTTTTTTGATAAAAAATAAATGAAATGATTCCCAAAAAAACCACAAACTCTTTCAACACTTTAAAGACATTGACAAGGATTGGCGAACCTGTTGCCTGATAGACAATGCTCAGCGAAGTGGTATAAAAAGGCAGGTAAAGGGCCATAAAATAAATCACCCATTCCCATTTCCCTTCAAAAACTATTTTTCTGACAGTAATCGAAAGTAAAACCGTAACCCCTATGACAACTATGGCGAATAACAAGGTCTTTTATTTTAGTTGATTTTCAGATTGGCAGTTCATACTTATTCCATCCCTGATCCCACGGAAAATAGCCTTCAGTTTCTTAGGCCGGTTCCTTAGGATAAAATAAGCACCATAGGCAAATAATTTCCCCAATTGAAAAGGCCATGCAAACAAAATATGGGGAAATCCAAGGTGATTTCTGATCTGAAAAAGTTGGTTACGGGCATTCAGGTAATGGGCTTTGGGATTTAGAAAACCTTCCTTGCCTTTTTTCTTGGTTTTGGAGGATCCTGCTGCCTCATGATAGATAATGGAACCAGGAACCACCTGCAATGAAAACCCTGCTTTCCTCATCCTAAGTGACCAATCCACATCCTCAAAATAAGCAAAGTACCGGTCATTAAGCACTCCAACCTTCCGGATCACCTCAGTTCTCACCATGATACAACAACCGGTGATCCAATCTGTATAATATGGAAATTGGTAATTGGGAGCTTGTTTTATAGAAATAGAAGCTCCGGTCCAGGAATTAAACCTTCCTCCACCATTCCAAAGCTTTTCCCGCTCGTTGAGAAAATACATGAGAGGTTGAACTGCTCCCAATTGGGAATCCTTCTCCAAGGTCTGATAAAGGGGTTCTAAAAATCTTTTTTCAACTAAAGTGTCATTATTTAGCAACATGACATAGTCAAATCCTTTCTGGAGGGCATATTGGATGGCCACATTATTCCCTCCTGTAAAGCCCAGGTTTTTTTTATTCTTTAGAATAGTAATATCTTCAAATTCATTTTTGATTTTATCCAAAGAGCCATCAATGGAAGCATTGTCCACAAGGATAATTTCGAACTCCTTAAAAGTCACCTCTTCTAAAGACTTCAAACAGGCCCTGGTAAAATCATACCCGTTCCAATTAAGAATGATAATCGCGACCGAATGCTTTTGCATAGAAGGTTTTAAACAGAACAGGTTTGGTTTGGCGAAGTAATAGGGAACAGGTAATGAATATCACCAATTCGGTGGACAACATGGCGATAGCCAGTCCTTTTCCACCCAACCAGGAAGTTAAGGATACTGCCACAATTACCATATAAATACAAAAGGTCCATGAGGACTTAAACAATATCTTCTTCTGATTGGCCACCAGGATCATGATCATATTAGCTATATTCATCGTGGCAAAAAGAGGCACAAAGGCCAAAATTCTTAAAAAAACCACGGATGCTGCCATATCACTTTTTGACAAAACTTTAATAATAAACGGAGCCAATAAATTGGTCAACAAGCCCACAAATAAGGCCAAGAACACCGCTCCCCGATACACCTTGACAAGAAAGCCATAAAACCTTTCCAGGTCATTTTGATAAAGTTTGCTGGCATTGGGATAAATGGCCCCGATCATCATAGAAGGAAGCATTCTCAGCATAAGGGAAACCCTTTCCGCTAAACTATACATTCCCAACATAGATGCAGGAGCAAAAAAGCTAAGGATAACTATTCCCCCATTAACTGAAATATGATTGGCCAGGTTGGACAGGAACAAATACACATTGCTCTTCCAGGTCTTAGTAATCTTAGAGAATTGGGGCAAATAAAACTTTACCCCTAACTCATAATGGACATAGGTTAAAAGCAATAAATTGATGGTAAATGCTGCCCCTCCAAAAAAGAAGTTGACCAATTTAGCATCTTCCGGGCCATTGATAAATAGGACAATGCCCATCAGATAAAGTAATTTGCTGAACACATTGGCTACAGAGACCAAGCGCATCCTTTCCATGCCCTGAAAAAACCAAACAGGCAAAGTGGCTTCAGAAAAAAGCATCAAAATAGAAAAAGTAAGAATTGCCCGGTACTCAGGGAATAGGCCAAAACCAAAAACCGACAATAACAAAGCCATTGAGGCAATCAATGCCAAAACAAGCTTGCTGGAGATGATTTGGGAAAGGACCTGGGAAAGGGCTTTTTTATTCTTTTGATTCAGGGCAATTTCCCTTGGCCCACTCAAGTTGAACCCAAAGCCAACAAATACATTGGCAATCAAAATGACGGAAAGGGCCAAACTCACCAATCCAAACCGATCCACCCCAATGGCTTGTATCAGCAAGGGCATGGCCATCAATGAAATGAGGATATTGGAGGCCTGGATGATTAATAAAAAAATGAAATTCTGGGTGGATTTGTGCCTGAGTATATGTGAAAAAGGTATTGAAGTGAGCCTTTCAAACATTATCCCTCCTGCACTTTAACATTGGTTTGATAAAGACGGGAAATATATAAGAAAAGCACAGCCAAAATAAAAGCAATAACTCCTCCCATAAATACCCCCACATACCATTTTAATTTTGACTGGGTAAGTGGATACCTGGGATCATCAATAATCTGTATCAAAGGGGTGCTATTTCGATGATTGATCTTGGCTATCTCCAGGTTCTTGACAATTTCTGAATAGGCACTACTGGCTACCTGGATGTCCATTTGTTTGCTTTTTGCCTCAACGGAGGCTTTTTGCATGAGCGGATTAGGATTGGGCCGATCATCCTGTATTCCGGCATATTCTATCAAGTTTTTATCCAATACTTTTCTAACACTATCTGCTTGGTGCTGGAGAATGGCTAAATTTTCAGCGGTCTTTTTGGTTTTGGTTTCGTAATAAAAGGCATTTACATTTTCTACCAATTTTTCATTATAGACCTTGGCAAAACGTTCATCTTTGGAGGTCAATGCTACCTTAATAATGCTCAACTTCCTGTCCGGTTTGCTGACTGCAAGTTGTTCTTCTCTAATGGTCTTCGCCAAAGCCTTCATCACACTATCTTGTTCCACAGAAAAATCTTTCCGGTTTTGATCAAAATCCAAATGGGAAAAATCAACCTTATCCGACCATTTCTCATCCAATTTGTGGAAACTTACAAATCGGTCAACTAAAAGGCCTTCTCCTTCAAATGGACTTAGCAAAGTCTTTATCAGCATATTGTCTGAGCGATAAAGTTCCATGATATTATCGCCCTGAAATAATCCACTGCTACTGCCCAGTGAACCTAGATTTACACCTGCCAAACTTGCCAAACCCGATAATCCCCCCATACCTGCAGCATCTGACTCCTCTAACACAAAAGTGGTTTCAGCAGTATATTTTGGCTTTTTAATCCAGGAGGCCATCAAACCCAAAGCTGCTCCAGCTGCAATGGCAATGGCCAAAAACCTCCATTTGCTTTTAAAGAATTTTAACCATCCCTCAAAACGCAGGATCAGCTCTCTAAATGTTATTTTATCATCGATGATATGTTTCTGATCTGCCATTAGTTTCCGTTAATTTGAGAAATCACCAATACCAAGGTGGCCAAACCCGATGTTAAGCCAACCAATTCTCCGATTTTAAGAGGAATCCGTGGCCCTTTGGAGGGAACGATCACCTCTGACCCTGGTTCCACCCGAGGATAGGATTTCAAAAACAAAAAGCTTTTTGTCCTTGCCACCTCCCCATTGGCATAAACTACATAGGTTTTTCTTCGCTTGGCCCTATTATCAAACCCTCCTGCACGGTCAATATAATATTTTAAAGAGCGTTTGTTCTCATACCGCACGGTGGTTGGGTAAATCACATCTCCCCTTAACCTAACCGTTTGAAGTTGCTTGGGTACACTGATAATGTCTCCCTCTTCCAAAATCAAGTCATATTTGGAACCGGGCTGTTCCAAAATGGCCTCCAAATCTATGGCAATGGCCTCTGTTTCTTCTATCTTAATTGCGGTCTGCTGCTCTTCCTGACTAATATCCTGAAGCGTTTCTTTTTTGGTTTTGGTGATCAAATCATTCTTTTGCTGTTCCGCAGCCAAACCGCCCGTTTCCTGTGCCAACCGCTTTTTCAGGTCTGCCTGTGCCTCTGAAGGATCTGCCGCCTCATTTTCCAAACGCTCCAAAAGCTGCTGCATATTTTTCTGTCGCCTCGCTTTTTCAGATTCTGTATTATAATATTCCGTCCTTCTTATCAAGGTTGCACCTTTTGGATAGGCATAGCCTGTCAATCCCCCAGCCCGCCTGATCACTTCTGAAATCCGCTCTTCTGCCCCTTTAAGGGCAAACTCTCCAGGCGCTTTGACCTGCCCCTCCACTTTCACAATTCGCTCCATGGCAAAATTGGGCTTGCGCCGTACAATTACATTATCAAAAGGTCTTAATGTTTCTGATTCACCATTAAGGCTTAAATCATTGCTGACATGGGCAGAAACTAGCTTGGCCGTTTCACCATTTCCCTGATCCCTAACTCTCCTGGCTATTTCAATATCATCAATAGAGGCGGATTCTTTAAGTCCGCCAGCATTCAAAATCAAGTCCTCAACGGTCATATCAGCAGAATAAGAATAAATACCCGGTTCCCTTACTTCGCCGGAAATCTTCAAATAGTATTCGTCCTTCAGGTCATATATGGAGGCAATTTTTACAATATCATCAGGTTTTAATTGGACATCGCTTTCCCCGGAAATCACATTTTTAAGATCCACTTGAATCACGGAAGTTGACAGATCCTCCCTGGTACGTACAATGCTTGCTCGCTCCAAATAGGCATCCCCCTTTAGGCCTTCTGCTTTTTCAATAAGCTTGGAAAGTGAAAGCCCATCTGTCAAAGCATAATTACCCTCCCTAAATACAGCCCCTTTGATTTGAACCCGGTTTTTGTACCTGTTCAACACGGTTCCAACCTTATATTGATCGCCCCCTTTTACAGTAAAAATCCCAAATTGACCATTAAATACATCTGAAACGGCCTTTTCTTTATCGGTATACCTGATGACACTGACTTTTTCCTTGAATGCATTATCCGAAAAACCTCCTGCATAATTCAACACATCCTCAAAAGTCTCCCCCTCTTTCACCTCAAAAATCAATGGCCGCTTCACAGCGCCTTCTAGCTTTACTCTTCCTTGATAAGGCTCGACCAAAACAACATCCTGATCCTGCAACTGGAATCCCATATTAGCCTTTCCGTTCACCAAAAAGTCATAAGCATCCACTGTGGCTACTTGCTTATTGTTCCTAATAACTTTTATGTTACGCATGGTTCCATTCACATTAGGTCCCCCTGCTGCATACAAAGCATTAAAAACGGTACTGAAAGCACTTAGCGTAAAAGTGCCTGGCAACCGGAGCTCTCCTACCAGATGGACTTTTATGCTTCTGATATTCCCCAGAGACACCTCCATAAAGGTGTTGGGGTCTGGCCCGTTCATCTCTGCATAAAACTGGGAAAGCCTTGTCTTAATGACCTTGGAAGCCTCACTTATGGATAAGCCTGATACACTTATAGGGCCTATATGTGCCAAAATTATTTTACCCTCCGAAGTTACGGTGGATTCATAATAATTTTCAGAAGCTCCATAAACATCCACATAAACCAAATCACCTGGACCTAATACGTAACTTTCAGGAGTGGCTATGTTCAGACTGGGTTCAAAAGTTAGCTTGCGTTCTTTTTGGTAAAAAAGGTCAAGACCAAAATACAACTGCAAATCTTTCCTCTCTTCTATTTCTTCTTGATTGGTCAAAACCCCATCCAAAATCTCATTGAGATTCATTTGTTGTCTGGGTTCCCGCTTGGAAGGAACAGCACCGCTCTTCATCGTAGTAGAAGAAGCCTCCAACTTATCTATTCTTTCCATTAGCTTTTCCAATTCCACATTGGACATCCCTTTTGCCCTGGCCATTTCTACCAACTCAGATTTACTGATACCAGAATTGGCCGCTCTATCCAAAAGGGTTCTAAGCTGGGCATCCGAAAGTTCATCAACTTTGATGGTGGAAACATCTGGAATGGTTTGGGCCGCTAGTTGAGGCTCATTACCAAAAAACATTACCAAACTAAATACAACAAGGGGTAATGCAGACTTCAAAAGTTTTATCATTATTATGTTTTCTTTTCTTCGTTTGAACGCAGGGGATACAGCTCCGCCACATGACTCCCATGAGCCTTTCTCCAATAATTTTTCCTAAAATAAATTGAGAGTGCGGAAAAATCCCCGTAAAGATAATTAATCCCCAATAGAGCTACCTCATCTTTAAAATTTATTCCCAAGATTATCATTTTCACAATTACTCTGAACAGTTTTTACAAATGTCTATTTGCTTTCGGTCTGAAAGTAATTGTTTTCTGAAACGTTGATATTGGGGTTGCTTCCAAACCTGTTTCATTGGAGTAGATTTAAGGTTTCCCATTATATGCCTTGCATCTTTGTCAAAGCAGCAAGGCACCACCTTACCATCCCAAGTAACCACAGCCCCTTGCCACATTCTCCAGCATTTGTTTCGAATTTCCTTTTTTAGCTTCCATTTTCCATCACCGACAGGGATATACCGGGAATATTTCTGATTGTTGGGAATCAGCTCTGACCCATTCTCATAGCCATAGATTTGAGCGGTTTTTAGCTGCAACTCATCCACCTGCAATTTTTTGGCCATTTCCTTAACCGCAGGGATTTCTTGCTCATTTTTTCCGGTCACTAAAAACTGAAAAATTACTTGAGGAAATTGCAAGCCTCTGGCATTTCTTTCCTTGATTAACTGATCAATACCCTTGTTAACCCTTTCAAGGTTTCCTCCAACCCGGTAAGTTTTATATACATTCTGAGTTGCACCATCAACGGAAACAATCATCTGTTTGAGCCCGGATTCCAAAATCCTGGGAATGGTTTTATCATTCAAAAAATGGGCATTAGTGGAAGTGGCTGTAAAAATTTTGTGCTGATCCGCCAATTTAACCAGATCCAAAAATTCTGGATGCAGAAAGGGTTCCCCTTGGAAATAAAGGTGCAAATATGACAAATGAGGAGCAGCTTCCCTGATAATTTTTTCGTATAAATCCCTTTTCAACATCCCAGTGGCACGAGTAAAACTTCTTAAACCCGAGGGACACTCAGGACAACGCAGATTACAACTAGTGGTAGGCTCTACAGAAAGTGCAGTGGGCAAACCCCAAATTTTTGGCCTTTTGAAAAGCCTTGATAGATAAAAGGAGACCAATAAAAGGAAAATGTTCCAGACCTTTTTCAAGGTGAGATAGCGCAAATATGCGATTCCTAGAGTCAATTTTCCCTGCATTAATTATAAATATAGGTTAGCAAAAGTTAAAAATGGATTTTCCTCAAATATAAAGAGCTAAAATAAGGAAGATCGACCAAGAGTATCAAGCCTCATTCCCAAGAATTGGGAAATAAATAGTATAGAAAAAACTATGGCTTTTACCAAAAATAGATTTCCAATTAGTAAATCATAGCTTTTAGGGCTTTGCTAGATTTAAAAAGCCACCTTTTACAGCTAAACCCCATACGATAAGGTTCAAAAATAATAGAATAGAAAACTCTTCTAAAGCAATTTCCAGAATTTCAAAATCAATTTATTAAATATTCAACACCGGAAATGTCGGATACTAAAAAGGAAATATAATAGCCATATAATTTTTTCCATTGCTATACTTTTTTTCATTCATCCAGGCTCATAGCTTTTCCCCAATACACCTGAATCCCCAACAGGCTTTTAGCTTTTCACGTCAGAAAAATTTAATTTGGCGTAATTTTCCAAAATGCTAATCCAATCCACCAAGAAATTGCCGGGATTCTTTGATACCAAAATTGAGTTTTTAAAAGGCGTTGGCCCCCAAAAAGCAGCTTTGATCAACAAAGAGCTGGACATTTTTACTTTTGGTGAACTTCTGCAGCATTATCCCTTTCGCTATGAAGACCGGACCCGTTTTTATAAAATCAATCAGATCCATGAAGGGATGGAACATGTGCAGGTCATTGCCAAAATCAGAAGGGTGGAAACTATTGGGATGGCCCGCAAAAAGCGGTTGGTGGCTTATATTGCAGATGAAACCGGTGAAATGGAACTGACCTGGTTCAAAGGCATCCAATGGGTAGCCAAAAAACTGGTTCCGGGGGTTGCCTATATTTTCTTTGGAAAGCCCAACCAATATGGAAGAAGATTTAGCATTGCCCACCCTGAAATGGAACCTTTGACAGCTGCCAAAGAGGGAAAAAGCCAATTTCAGCCTGTCTATCCCACAACAGAAAAGTTAAGGGTTAAATTTTTGGACAGCAAAGGAATATCCAAAATCATGGCTAACCTGGTTCAAATTGCTTACCCCCAGATCCAGGAAACACTCCCACAAACCATTCTGGAAAGATTTAACCTGATGGCAAAAAAGGAAGCCCTGAAGCAAATTCATTTTCCTGATGATCCTGAAAAGCTCAAAAGAGCCAGATACAGACTTAAACTTGAGGAATTTTTCTTTGTCCAGCTTAGACTACTTAAACTCAAATTGACCAGGACTGAAAAATATAATGGTCAGGTCTTGAAGCAAATCGAGCTAGTCAATGAGTTTTATAACAAGCATTTACCATTTGAACTTACCAATGCCCAAAAGCGGGTGATCAAAGAGGCTTTTGCAGATATGCGATCTGGAAAACAGATGAATCGATTAATCCAGGGGGATGTGGGTAGTGGCAAGACCATGGTAGCCTTTATATGTATCTTGATTGCAATAAGCTCAGGTTCGCAGGCATGTTTGATGGCTCCTACAGAAATTCTAGCCATTCAGCATTTTGAAGGGCTAAAGGAATTTGCAGAATTGATGGGATTGAGGATTGATCTACTCACCGGATCCACCAAAAAATCTGCAAGGACCCGGATCCATGGTGAATTGCAAAATGGCCAGCTTCATATTTTGATAGGAACCCATGCTCTGCTGGAAGACGTAGTGAAGTTCCATAATTTGGGATTGGCCATAGTGGATGAACAGCACCGTTTTGGTGTGGCGCAAAGAGCCAAACTTTGGGCAAAAAATGAGCAGTTCTATCCCCATGTGCTTGTCATGACCGCCACGCCCATTCCAAGAACCCTGGCCATGACACTTTATGGGGATTTGGAAATTTCTGTCATTGATGAAATGCCTGCAGGCCGTAAACCTATCCAAACCGTGCACCGATATGACAAGGACCGGTTGAAAGTGTTTGGATTTATGAATAAACAGATTCAATTGGGCAGGCAGATTTATGTGGTTTACCCCTTGATTGAGGAATCCGAAAAGATGGATCTTAAAAGTCTGATGGATGGATATGAAAGTATTTGCCGGGCTTTTTCCCAGTATCCTATCAGCATTGTCCATGGCAAAATGAAAGCTGCTGAAAAGGATTATGAAATGCAGCGTTTTGTTAAAGGGGAAACCAAAATTATGGTAGCCACCACGGTAATTGAAGTGGGGGTGAATGTACCTAATGCCTCCGTGATGGTAATAGAAAATGCCGAAAGGTTTGGACTTTCCCAATTGCATCAGTTGCGTGGCCGGGTAGGGAGAGGCGCAGAACAGTCCTATTGTGTACTTATGAGCAAATATGAGCTTTCCAAAGATAGTAGGGTGCGCTTGGAAACCATGGTGAGGACTAATGATGGTTTTGAGATAGCTGATGTGGATTTAAAACTGCGCGGTCCAGGGGATTTGATGGGAACCCAACAAAGCGGATTGGCGGATCTTTTGATTGCTGACCTTAGTAAAGATGCCCCAATCTTGACTTTGGCCAGGGATGCCGCACAACAATTGGTACAGGAAGATCCCAATCTGGTATTGCCCCAACATGCTATGGTTTTACGCCAAATCCGGAACCAGAAAAAACATGTGGTCAACTGGAGCAGGATCAGTTGATTGTGGATCCTTTTGATTAGTATTTTTTTCCAAATTGGGGGACAGTAGTTTTTGATCCTGTTTTTTAGGGAAGCACTATAAATATTATGGTTTTGTTGACCAAGGGAGCACACAGACCAAAAGGCTTTCTGGATTCTTTAATACAGGTACCTGATACTCTACATTTTTTTATGGTTCTCCTATGGGTGAAAGGGAAGAGAAATCAATAATTTATGGCACAAACACAAATTAATCTTGTGAATAAAATCATAAAATGGTAATATTGGTAGTGGTTTAGGCAAAATAACCACATGAATAGGTTGGTTTTCTTAACAATGGATTTTATGCTGGAAAGTTGCTGTTTAAAATGGCATAAAAATCTTTAAAGGAACAAAAGAAAGGTAGGGATAAAACTCAAAAATATAGGTGGAGGTAGAAAACCACATTAAAAAACAAGGCGGTTCCGAAAAGCCTTATGCAGGAGTAAATTTTTAAAAATTAATGTTATGAAAAGATTATTAAAATCCATTGGGGGTATACTGATGTGCAGTTTATTGTTAACCTCTTGTTATACCTATACTACTGTCGTAGGGGAAGGTGCGCAAGGAAATAGGGAAGTTACGGAATGGAACCATTATGTGGTTTATGGTCTGGCTCCAGTTGGGGTGTCTGATGCTAAGAAAATGGCAGGCGATGCTGAAAATTATACGGTAACTACTCAACTTACTTTTGTAAATGGTTTAATTGCTGGAATTACCTTAGGCATTTATACTCCAACTACTACTACCGTTACAAAATAAGGAAATAAATGATGGAAGTTTCCATTCCAAGAAAATCAAGAAATAATGATTAAAGCACTTTTCTGGGGACTGCTCATCCTTTCTGCCATACTACTAATAAAAATTTTGAACATTTTAATTTTTGATTTCAATAGATTGACCGAATATGGAATGGGCTACTTGTCAGGCTTAATGATATTATTCTTGACTAGTAGCAGCCTTTCTGTGGTTTTGGGATTGAAAAAGTTTAAGAAAAACAAAAAGGCCGAACATTAAGTGTTAAATTGATTTCCTTCAAACTTTAAAAGCCCGGAAGTTATTCCGGGCTTTTATTTTTTTACCATAAGTAAAATAATAGATTGCCCAGTCATCACTTTATTTTTTGCCTTGACCCATTTGATTTAATTAGGCCTTTAAAAATCCCTATTTTTGAAAAATGAACCTAAACTTTACGAAATACTTTATTTTATTCTCTATGTGGCTGTGCCCTTTAATCGCTATTGGGCAAGCTCAACTCCTCATACTAGATGCTGAAACTAAGGTTCCAATTCCTGAAGTAGAGATACAAATCTCAAGGGGGGAATCTTATATTTCAAACCAGGAAGGAAAAGTTCAACTAGAAATCCAAAATAAATCTCAAGCGAGTTTGACCCATTTTGGGTATTGGGAAAAAGTGGTGCAACTCATTCCGGATCAGGTAAACACTATTGAACTTAAAAGCAAAGCTAATAATCTTGCCGAAGTAATTGTTTCGGGTTTTGAATCTGAAAGGCCGTTATTGGAACAGGCAGCTTCAGTTTCCAAAGTAAGTGAGGCAAATTTCCATCGATTTAATGAAATTTCTCCAGTACATGCATTTAATACCAAACCTGGAGTACGATTTGAGGAGAGGGCCCCATCAAGTTATCGGATATCCATTAGAGGGAGTTCACTTCGTGCCCCGTTTGGGGTAAGAAATGTAAAAGTGTATTGGAATGGAATCCCCTTTACAGCGCCAGATGGGACTACACCGTTGAATATCCTGGACCTTTCCAATATGGAAGAAGCAGAAATCATCAAAGGGCCTGCTGGGAGTATTTATGGAGCTGGAAATGGTGGCGTGATCAGCCTGACTAGCCAACAGGATATTGCGGAAAATAAGCTGGAAACTGATCTGTCTATCGGAGATTTTGGAATGGTCAAATACCGCTTGGGTTTGGATCAACAATTGGAAAATGGAAATATCAGTACATCCTATGTCCGTCAAAAGTCCGATGGATACCGGGACCATAGTGCTATGGACCGGAAAGTCCTACAAGTGACAGGGAATTTTTTTCCATCTGCCCAACAAACCATTTCTACTCAATGGCTTTATGCAGATTTAAATTATGAAATCCCAGGTGGGTTGAATGCCGATCAATTGGAGGAAAACCGGCAGCAAGCCCGGCCTGGATCTGCTGAGCAAAATGCTTCCATTCTTCAAAAATCCCTTTATGGTATGATCATGCATGATTATACTTTTTCTGAATCACTGACCAACCAATCCACTTTTTACCTGAATGCCACCGATTTTGAAAACCCCTTTAACCTGGACTATAAAAAAGAAACCCAATATGGCTATGGAGGAAGGACCAAATTTGTCTGGAATGACCACTGGGCTGACTTTCCTGTAAGGGTAATTGCAGGAGGGGAATATCAATTTTCCAACACCAGCGCCCAAAATTATGGGAATAGAGGAGGAAAGGCCGATACCATCCGTTTTGGGGATGATTTGATCACCACGCAAGGCTTTTTGTTCCAACAATTGGAGGTGGATTGGACCTCACAATGGAGAATGACGGTGGGAATGAGTGAGAACTTTTCCAAGTTTGACATCAATAGGAATATAGATGCATCGACAGGGGTTCCATATGCTGCTAAAAGGAAATTTGATCCTGTTTTGGTGCCAAGGGTAGCTTTGTTGGGTAAACTCAATGACTACTCGGCACTCCATGCCAGTATCAGCGCAGGTTTTTCCCCACCCACCATTGACGAAGTCCGGACTAATGAAGGAACCATCAACTTGGATTTGGAAGCGGAAAGGGGAACCAATTATGAAATTGGGTATCGGTCCCATTTTGGACAAGACCGAGTGAATTTCAATATCACGACTTTTTACTTTCAATTGGATGAAACCATTACCACCTATACCAATGAACAAGGCGTGGTGCTGTTCCGAAATGCCGGGGCCACTGATCAAAAGGGAATGGAAATGGAATTGGATTATTGGCTGCAACATTGTGAAATGGCTTGGTTACAGGAGGTCCATTTAACCCATGCTTATACAGGTCACTTTTTTAAGTTTAAGGATTATGCCCAGGA
This sequence comes from Echinicola jeungdonensis, assembly GCF_030409905.1. NCBI lineage: Bacteria > Pseudomonadati > Bacteroidota > Cytophagia > Cytophagales > Cyclobacteriaceae > Echinicola > Echinicola jeungdonensis. Next base: position 1,854,563 of record NZ_JAUFQT010000001.1, on the reverse strand, counting down.
TGGGGAGGACTACTCCGGAAATGATTTGACCGGTGTTGCACCCCATACTTTGATAAACCAATTGGATTTGAAAAGCCGGCCAGGATTATATTTTAATTTCACCCACCAATTTGTCGATAAGATCCCTTTAAATGATAACAATACCGTTTATCAGGATGCTTATCATTTGCTCAACCTTAGGATGGGTTGGAGAAAGCAATGGAATGCTCAATGGAACCTCGAAGTGTATAGCGGTATTGAAAACCTTGGCAATGAATCCTATAGTCTGGGCAATGACCTGAATGCATTTGGGGGCAGGTATTTTCAGCCGGCCCCTAAACGGAATTATTATGGAGGTCTGAAGGTGACCTACCAATATTGATTAAAGAATGTAAATAGGTAATCCATCGAACTCGAAAAATTATTGAAATTTTAAACCAGGGAAAATTCAACTTTTCCCAATAGGATCTACTTAGCTCAATCAATTTATGGCAAGAGAATGGCAATTTCTTAATTTTGCTTTCCAGCTCCCGATTGAGAGCAGGCCTTGTTAAATTCAAATCGCAAACAAAAGTTATGGACAAACCCACATTTGATATCAATGAAGTCAATAAAATAATTCGAAACAGACGTTCCATGTTTGTTGCGCAGTTTAAGGAAAATGATCCGGTAGATGATAAAATTATTGAGCAGATGCTGGAGAATGCCAACTGGGCACCCACTCATAAATTGACAGAACCTTGGGATTTTACTGTTTTTAGTGGAGATGGATTGAAAAAGTTGGCCAATTTCCAATCAGAATTATACAAGAAAAAAGCAGAACAAGATGGCAACTTTAAAGAAGCCACATTCCAAAAGTTGAAGGAAAACCCATTAAAATGCAGTCATATCATTGCCATAGGTATGAAAAGGGATTTGAATGCAGGAATTCCTGAAATGGAAGAAATTGCAGCAGTATCCATGGCCGTTCAGAATATGTACCTAACAGCAAGTGCTCATGGTCTGGCTGGCTACTGGGGAACAGGTGGAGTGACGTTTTACCCGGAAGCAAAGTCATTTTTTGGTTTGGGAGATAATGACCGCTTGATGGGGTTCTTTTATGTGGCCAAACCAACTTTGGATGGGTGGCCCAAGGGTAGAAGAAAACCTATTGGAGAAAAAGTGAGGTGGGTGAAGTAGGATTGATTAATGAAAAAAATCACCATGAGTTTCCTTAGGCTGTTGAAAGTCGACTGAAAACCTTTCAAAAATTTTGAAAAAAACCTCAGGAAAATAACCTGAGGTTTTTTTATTACTTATCAATGGACCCCATAACCCTTTTCATAAAGGAATTCATGGCTTCTTTTTTATCCATTCCGTCTTTTATCATTTTATTGACTTCCAGGGATCCATAAAGGTTGGAGAGCAATTCCCCCATCACCTCAATTTCCTCATCCTTCAAGGATTCAATTTCGGTCATGGATTCCAAAAGTTCTATGGATTCATTGACCCAATCCTCATCGTTTTCCTCAATGAACCCTACTACATGTTTAATTATCGGCAATCTCATCTATCAAGGCTTTTAGTGATTCTTCTTTACTAGTTTGAGTTTGATTCACAAGTTCCCCGTTTTTGAAAGCAGCAAAGGTGGGCAAGTTATTTACTTCGGCCAACTTTCGGGATTCGGTGAATTTTTCGGCATCCACATAAAAGAATTTTACTCCTTCATAATTGCCAGAAAGCCGCTTCATCTTGGGTTTCATTATTCGGCAGCTTCCACACCAACTGGCTCCATATTGCACCACTACTTTGTCATTTTCTGCAATAACCTCCTTCAGGTTGTCCTGTTCTAATTCTTGTAACATATCCGTTTTGTTTTTTTACTGTCTAATATTGATTCAAAGGTATTATCTATGGATTTAAAAATCCAATTGAAAAAATCTATTCCCTATAGATTGAATTAATAAATATGTCCATTCATAAAAGGTATTAAAGCAAGCAATATGGCCTGTTGGTAATATTCAACACGATTTACATGGCCATGGGTTAGAATTCCCACTGCACCATTTCCTTCTTTTGAATTTTCACGATCAAACACCTTATCATCTGCTGCTCCAGGTTCAAGCCCGTTTTTGATTAATTTACTGATAATATCCGGTAAAAAGAAGGTGCCCGTTTTAGACTTGCCGATTTGGTTTTTGTGGTCAAGGACTACCACCCAAGCATAAGCAACCATTTGGTCCTCAAAATCATCCACTCCCCCTTCAATACCCACCCAAAAATCTGCCTCAGGAAAGCTTTTTTTGGCATTTTTGGCTCTATTAAATGCTCCTTGAAAAGTTTCCTGATCCCCGAAGGGCTGATCACTAACCTGGGAATCCACATTCATTCCCTGAACAATAAATTGCTGGTCCTCGAAGGCTTGGTGAAATCCATTATCTGTGCATTGAATCTTTACAGGATTTTTGCTCCCAACAATAACCAGTTTTTGCCTATCTTTTTTTTGAATATTTTTTCTTTTAGGAAATGCCATTGCTTAAGCATTAGAGATAAAAAAACCTTTGGTCATAGACCAAAGGTTTGTTAAACATTTTAAGCCATATTGTGAAAAACTTGGTTGACATCATCGTCTTCCTCCATCCTTTCAATCATCTTGTTGACTTCCTCCTCCTGTTCTGGGGTAAGTTCAACCGTGTTCATTGGAAAACGTTGAAATTCCGCATTGGTAATTTCTATATTCTTATCCTCCAACGCCTTTTGCATGTTTCCAAAATCCTCAAAAGCTGTATAGATATAGATTTCCCCTTCATTTTCATCAATATCTTCCAAGCCATAATCAATCAATTCCAATTCCAGCTCCTCCATATCATGCTCTTCTTTTGGAAATCTAAAAACTGCTTTCCTTTCAAACATAAAACTTACAGAACCGGAAGTGCCCAATGAACCCCCTCCTTTGGTAAAATAGTGACGGACATTGGCTACTGTACGGTTGATATTATCGGTAGCTGCTTCCACAAGGATGGCTACACCATGAGGAGCATAACCTTCATAAACTACCTCTTCATAGTCCCCTTGATCCTTGCTAACGGCTCTTTTGATGGCGGATTCGATCCGATCTTTGGGCATTTGGGCACCCTTGGCATTTTGGATGACCGTCCGAAGCTTAGGGTTGTTATCCGGGTCAGGTCCTCCAGCTTTTACTGCAATGACAATATCTTTGCCTAAGCGGGTAAAAACTTTGGACATCTTACTCCAGCGCTTAAACTTTCGTTCTTTTCTAAACTCGAATGCTCTTCCCATATTGTTATTTACTTTTCAGGTCTGTAAAAATAATAAATCTTTTGAATTGGCTCATCATTCCTTACTAAACAAGTGATTTTCCCTATTGAGCTTTTTATCTTTGTAAAGTCAATCAACATTTACCCACCTAATTTGTACAATAATGTAATTTCCCCTTTATGCAAAATTCCCTCAATCATCCCATCCCAAATTTACCTGTCTCCAACCGCAAAAAGATAGTCATTCTCGGCGGTGGATTTGCAGGTTTAAAACTTGCAAGAAAACTGATTGGCTCGGACTATCAGGTGGTCTTGTTGGACAAAAACAATTATCACCAGTTTCAACCCTTGTTCTATCAGGTGGCTACTGCTGCACTGGAACCTAGTGCCATTTCATTTCCCCTTAGGAAAATTTTTCATCATACCCCCAATGTAACTTTCAGAATGGCTGAAGCTGAAAAAGTGGATCAGGAGAATAAAAGAATCTATACCAATGCAGGGTATTTAGATTATGATTACCTGGTACTTGCCCTGGGGGCAGACACCAATTATTTTGGAATGAAAAATATCATGGAGTACGGTACACCCATGAAAACCGTTTCAGAAGCACTATACATTCGTAATAGAATCATAGCAAATTACGAAAGGGCAATTAATACCGAAGACCTCGAGACCAGAAAGGCCATGATGAATGTGGTCATTGTGGGTGGTGGTCCTACTGGAGTCGAATTGGCAGGTGCCATTGCCGAGTTGAGAAACAATGTACTTCCTAAAGATTACCCTGAGCTTAATTTCAAAAATATGAAAGTGGTACTGGCCGAAGCCAGCGGTAATTTATTGGTCGGGATGTCAAAGGAGTCGAGTGAAAAAGCTATAGAATATCTTAAAAAATTAGGAGTGGAAGTCCGGCTCAATGCAGTAGTTGAAGATTATGATGGTCTTACCATAAAAATCAAAGATCAAAAAAGTCTAAAAACCAGAACTTTACTTTGGGCTGCAGGGGTAAAACCTAATCATATCGAAGGGCTCCATAAGGAACAAATGATCAAAAATGGAAGATTGATAGTAGATAAGACCAACCAGCTGATCCATTCAGATGGGATTTTTGTGGTTGGGGATCTTTGTGTGCAAAAAACCGAAGATTATCCTAATGGCCATCCCCAAGTGGCCCAAGTGGCCATCCAACAAGCAGATAATCTGGCTTATAATTTGAAAGCAATGGCTGATAACAGGCCTTTAAAGGATTTCAAGTACAAAGATTTAGGGTCTATGGCAACGGTTGGACGGAAACTGGCCGTGGTGGATCTCCCTTTCTGGAAATTTCAAGGTTTTTTTGCCTGGATTACTTGGCTTTTTGTTCACCTTATGGCTATCGTAGGAGTAAAAAACAGGATTTTCATCTTTCTGGACTGGGCTTGGAATTACCTATCCTTTGACCCCGCATTGAGGTTGCTTATCAGACCAAAATATGTCAAACCCAAAGAAAAAGAAGCCCTGGTGGAGGATAAGAATGAATGATTTATTGAAGTACAAATACTTCAGTTTTGTTGTTATTTAAGTAAAATAAACCACAATGTGAGAGGTATTAAGTATTGACATGTGGACTCTCAAATATTATATCATCAAAAAGGTGCAGGGAAGAGACTCTAGCACCTTTTTTATGGTGAATTGAAAAGACTCCATAAACGATTTAAGAATTATTAACATCATTTTTTAAAATCGAGATTAAACTTTTAGGTGGATCAATGGTCAAAAGGCTATAACAAACTCATAATACCATGAAAAATCTATTGATAGTCGCCGCCCTCATGTTGGTGATAGTTTTTCAGTCCCAAGCCCAGCGGGGGGAACACAAAAGGGAATTTAACCCTGAAAAAATGGCCCAGAAAATTACAGACAAAATGGCTGAAAAACTAGAATTAAGCGAGGACCAAAAACAAAAAGTATATCAGTTGCACCTGGACCGCTTACAAAAAAGAAAGGAACAGCATCAGGAAATGATGGAAAAAAGAAAAGCCATGCGGGAAAAAATGGAGGCTGAGCACAAGGAAAATCAGGCAAAATTGGAAGAAATTTTAACCCCTGAACAAAAAGCCAAATGGGAAGAAATTAAAAAGGATGAGTGGGAAAAAAGGCGAAAATACAGAGATGCCAAAGGAAATCCAGACAGGGAAAAATTGAAAAAGATGCATCAGGAAAAGAAAAAAGAAGGTGAATCAGACGGTTAAACCTGAAATATGCATTTGATTTTTTAATAGTTGGTTTATTGTTGGCCCATTGGCCATGGAAAAAGGAAGTTCATTGAACTTCCTTTTTATGTTTTGAAAATTGGAAATTGATGGTTCCTACATTCACCCCGGTTATTCATAAATGAATTGCTTATTAGTAAATCATAGAAAGTTATATCCAATTTTTTTAATATTGAAAAAAATTTATTGCCATGCAGGACAATGCCATCATCGTTTTCCAAAAAGCCCCATTGGAAGGAAAAGTAAAAACCCGATTGAGTGCAGTTATTGGAGATAAAAAAGCAGTGGAAGTTTACCGGTATCTATTGAAACATACCCATGCTATTTTGGCCAAATACCCGGTAGATATTTTTGTTTATTTCCAGGAAAAGGTGGATCCTTCTTTCCTAAACAATGAAAGATATAAATCTGGCCTTCAGACTGGTAATGACCTTGGAGAAAAAATGAAAAATGCTTTTGAAGATGTTTTCAAAAAGGGCTATCAAAAAGTGGCTATCATTGGTTCAGATTGCCTGGAATTGAATGGCAATATTTTGGATGAGGCTTTTGAGGCATTGACTTTTCAGGATTTGGTAATTGGCCCTGCCAAGGATGGTGGTTATTATCTTTTGGGTTTGAAAGACCCCTACCCTTCCCTTTTTGAGCATATGCCTTGGAGCAGCCCGCAGGTTTATTCCAAAACCATGCAGGAAGTGAAAAGCTTAAAGTTAAATGCACATAAACTACCCAAACTGGCCGATGTTGATGAATATAAGGATTTAGGGGAACTTAAGGGGATTTTGAATATTCCCTAGGATTTTTCATTTCTGATCGTTGATCAGAAATGAAAAATAAGTTAAGTATAGTGCAATCAGAAGACTTCTGATAGGAAAGTCAAAGTCAGGAGACTTGAGCTTTTTGATTAATTGGTGATATTTAGCTCAATTGGACCACATTTTTATTTTTTATCCCAAGAAAATTTGTGGATCTAAACATAAAAAGTCTCCGCAAAGGCGGAGACTTTTTATCGAATTAACAAACTTATCAAATATACTTCTATGAATTATTGATAAAATTGGGCGTCTTCTACATTGCGGTAGAAAGACTGATCTCTTTTTGCAAGACTGGAGGATTTTCCATTAAGGTATTCATCCACTTTTACAGCACACTCACGACCTTCGGAGATGGCCCAAACAACCAATGACTGCCCTCTTCTCATATCACCTGCAAGGAATACACCTTTTTGGGTGCTTTGGTATTCCTTGGATTTAGGAAGGGTGTTATCATAAGCTTCTACCCCGAATGCTTCCAATAGACCGTTTTGTTTAGGTCCGGTATAACCGATAGCTAGCAAAGCAAGGTCACAAGGAACGGTTCTTTCAGTTCCTTCAATTTCAAAGAACTGCATTCTTCCGTTTTCCTCTTTCCATTCGATGTCCACCAAAGTAAGTCCGTTTACATTGCCTTTTTCATCTTTAGTAAATTCTTTGGTAAGCACGGACCAAACCCTATCCGCACCTTCTTCATGAGAACTGGAAGTTCTGATGGTCATTGGCCATTCTGGCCAAGGATTAAGGTTGGTACGCTGCTTGGGTGGTTTAGGCAAAAGTTCCAATTGGGTAATGGAGGCCGCTCCGTGACGGTTGGAGGTCCCAATACAGTCACTACCCGTATCACCACCACCGATTACGATAACATGCTTTCCTTTGGCGCTTATCGGATTTTCACCCTTTCTTTCCCCACTTACGACACGGTTTTGCTCTCCCAAAAACTCCATGGCAAAATGAACTCCTTTTGCATCCCTGTTATTGATCTTCAAATCACGTGGTTCCTGAGCACCTGTAGAAAGTACAACTGCATCAAAATCCAGCATGATTTTTTCTGCCGTAATATCTACACCGATTTCAGTTCCTGTGGCCAAAGTAACTCCTTCTTTTTCCATGAACTCTACTCTACGGTCGATCACATGTTTTTCAAGTTTGAAATCCGGGATACCGTATCTTAGAAGTCCACCTACTTTTTTATCTTTTTCGAAAAGGGTCACATCATGACCAGCTTGGTTAAGTTGATCAGCTGCAGCCAAGCCAGCAGGCCCTGCACCAATAACGGCTACTTTCTTGCCGGTTCTGGTTTCAGGAATTTTAGTTTTGGCGATGCCTAGTTCATATGCTTTTTCAGCTATATTCTTTTCGATCAATTCAATGGCAACTGCGTCTTTGTTGATACCCAGGACGCAGCTTGCCTCGCAAGGAGCAGGGCAAATTCTGCCTGTAAATTCAGGGAAGTTGTTAGTACCTCTTAAGATATTGAATGCTTCTTCCCATTCTTCACGATAAACCGCATCGTTAAATTCAGGAATAACATTTCCAAGAGGACATCCCTGATGACAAAATGGGATGCCACAATCCATACATCGTGCTGCCTGATTATTTAAGGTTTCAGGCGCAATCGGATGGTGGATTTCTTTGTAGTCGTTGATCCTGTCTTTAGGATTACGGCTACTTTCTAACTCTCTTTTATATTTTATGAATCCTTCTTTCTCTCCCATCTTATTACACTAATGTTTTTGATTTTTCTAACGCTCTTTTTCTTAAAACTTCTTTGAAATCTCTAGGAATAACTTTGATGAATTTTTCCTTTTCAGTTTCCCAATTGTCCAAGAATGACTTGGCGAGATTACTATTGGTGTATTTTAGGTGAAGTTGGATGTCATTCTTCACAATGGCAAAATCATCCTCGTCCAACGGATCCAAATCTACCATTTCCTGGTTGATGTGTTTCACATTTTCCTTGAAGATATAAGCGATACCGCCACTCATACCCGCAGCGAAGTTTCTACCAATTTCTCCCAGGATAATCACTTGGCCACCGGTCATGTATTCACAACCATGGTCTCCGATACCCTCTACTACAGCTTTTACACCAGAATTTCTTACGCAGAACCTTTCCCCGCCTTTACCATTGATAAAGGCATGTCCAGAAGTGGCGCCGTAGAATGCTACGTTACCAATGATGATATTTTCTTCTGCGACAAAATTGGCGTTTCTGCTTGGGTAGATTACCAACTGTCCGCCAGATAGTCCTTTTCCAAAGTAATCATTGGCTTCACCTTCCAGTTCAAAGGTTACCCCTTTTGTGGAGAATAATCCGAAACTTTGTCCTGCAGAGCCAATGAATTTATAGTGTATGGTGTCATCAGGAAGTCCTGGACTACCATAGATTTTGGAGATTTCATTGGATAGCATGGCTCCAACCGAGCGGTCTGTATTTTTGATTTCAAATTTGTCTTTCACAGGGTTGGCCTGCTCAAGGGCTGGCATGGCTGATTTGATCAGCTTTCTATCCAACACTTTCTTCAATTTGAAATCCTGATCGATTTGTTTGTAGATACCAACGTGTTCAGGTACTTCTACCATGTGGAAAATTGGGCTTAAGTCCAATTTATCCCACTTCCAGTGATTCAGGTGACCGGTGGACTTCAACACATTGCTTTGTCCTACCATTTCATTTACGGTTCTGAAACCAAGGGAAGCCATGATCTCACGAAGGTCTTCTGCCAAGAAGCGGAAGTAGTTCACTACGTGCTCAGGTTCTCCGGTAAAGAGTTTTCTCAATTCCGGATTTTGGGTTGCAATTCCCACGGGGCAAGTGTTCAGGTGGCATTTTCTCATCATGATACAACCTTCTACTACCAAGGCTGCAGTGGAAATACCCCATTCTTCAGCTCCCAAAAGAGCTGCTATGGCCAAATCTTTACCTGTTCTTACCTGACCATCAGTTTGAAGGGTTACTCTGCTTCTCAGGTTGTTCTTCACAAGGGTTTGATGGGCTTCTGCCAGACCAAGCTCCCATGGAAGACCTGCGTGACGGATGGAGCTCAATGGAGAGGCACCTGTACCGCCATCAGCACCGGAAATCAAAATCACATCAGATTGGGCCTTGGCAACACCTGCTGCTACAGTACCTACACCAGCTTGAGAAACCAATTTCACATTTATCCTGGCATCCCTGTTGGCATTCTTAAGGTCGTAGATCAATTGGGCCAAATCCTCAATTGAATATATATCGTGGTGAGGTGGTGGAGAAATCAATCCCACACCTGGAGTAGAGTGCCTTACCTTACCGATCCAATCATCAACCTTGTGGCCAGGAAGCTGTCCACCTTCTCCAGGTTTAGCTCCTTGGGCCATTTTGATCTGGATTTCTTCGGCATTGGTCAGGTAATTACTGGTCACCCCAAATCTACCGGAAGCCACCTGCTTGATAGCAGATCTTTCCCAGTCACCATTTTCTTTTCTTTCAAATCGAACTTCATCCTCCCCGCCTTCACCACTGTTGGATTTGGCGCCGATTCTGTTCATTGCAATTGCCAAGGTAGTGTGAGCCTCGTGGGAAATGGACCCAAAGGACATCGCACCTGTGGCAAATCGCTTCATAATATTTTCAGCAGGTTCTACTTCATCAATAGGAATAGAAATACGCTTCTTAAATTCAAAGAGACCTCTGATAGTCAGTGCATCTTTGGTCTGGTCATTGATCTTCTCAGCAAACTGCTTGTAAATTTTATAGTCGTTGTTTTTGGTTGACTTTTGAAGCAGGTGGATAGTATCTGGATTGAAAAGGTGTTTTTCACCTCTACGTTTCCACTGGTAAACACCACCGGTCTCCAACAATGGCCCATCGGTCTGGTAAGCAGCATTGTGACGAGTCAATACCTCCTCGGCCAATTCGTCAAAGGAAACCCCGCTGATTCTACTGATGGTACCTTTGAAGCATCTTTCGATCACCTCAGGTCCAAGACCAACGGCTTCAAAAATCTGCGCACTTTGGTAAGACTGCAGGGTACTGATTCCCATTTTGGAAAGGACTTTTAACAAGCCTTTACCAATTGCGGTCTGATAATTTTCAAATAACTCTTGTTCCTCAAATTTCTTGGATAAGGCTCCAATTTCATTAAGGTGAACCAAAGATTCAAGTGCTAAGTAAGGGTTAATGGCGCTAGCACCATAACCAACCAAGGTTGCAAAGTGATGTGTTTCTCTTACATCACCCGCCTCAGCAATAAGGCCTGCTTTAGTTCTTAGCTTTTCATTCACCAAATGGTGGTGAACAGCACCTACTGCCAATAGTGAAGGAATTGGGGCAACACCCTGATAAGTATCTCTATCGGAGATAATCAGCACATTGTAACCCTCATTGATGGCATCTACAGCATTTTGGCAAAGCTCATTAAGGGCCTCCAACATTCTGCCAGACTTGTGGTCTGCCTTGAAGTGGGCATATAGGGTTTTGGCCCTGTATCCTTTGCTTTCAAGTCCCTTAATTTTTTCCAAATCTTCATTGAGCAATACCGGCTGTGAAATATGAATCTGACGGGTATGCTTAGGACTTTCTTCCAGGATATTGTATCCTTTACCGATTTTGGTAAACAATGACATCACCATCCGCTCACGAATAGGGTCAATTGGCGGGTTACTTACCTGGGCAAAGAGTTGCTTAAAGTAATTGGAAATATGCTGGCTTTGCTTTGAAAGGACTGCTGGAGGAGTATCCGCTCCCATTGAACCAAGTGGTTCGTAAGCAGTGTCTCCCATAGGTGCCAGGATAGTTTTGATATCTTCAGTGGTATAACCAAAAATGGTTTGTCTCAATTTGATATCCTGGGTGTTGTAAGGCTGGGATAGTGATTTTGGATTGGGCACCAATCTTAACTTGATCCTTTCTTTTCTCACCCAAGAATCATAAGGTTTGTTGTCACAAACAGAAGCCTTAACTTCTTCATCAAACATGACCTTGCCTTTTTCCAAGTCAGCCAGGATCATTTTTCCAGGGCTAATTCTACCTTTTTGGGTCACAGTGGCCTCACGGATTGGGAGAGCACCTGCCTCAGAAGATAAAATCAAACGGTCATCAGAAGTGGTGAAATAACGAAGTGGTCTCAAACCGTTACGGTCCAGGGTAGCACCAAGTGATTTTCCATCTGTAAACAATAGGGCCGCAGGTCCGTCCCAAGGCTCTACCAAAGTAGAGTGGAACTTGTAAAATGCCTTACGGTTTTTGTCCATCAGCTTATTGTCCTGCCAAGCCTCAGGCACCAACATCATCATTACATGAGGAAGTGGCCTTCCAGCCAATGTCAACAATTCCACCATGGAATCCAGGTTAGCGGAGTCGGAGTAAGTAGAATTGGTAATCGGCATCATTTTGTCCAATTCATCATCGGTGAACAATTCCGATTTCATCAAGGCCTCCTTGGACCTCATCTTGTTGAGGTTACCACGGATGGTATTGATTTCCCCGTTATGGGAAATATAACGGAATGGCTGGGCCAATCTCCAGTTAGGGAAAGTGTTGGTAGAGAACCTGGAGTGAACAAGCGCCAGGGCTGAAGTAATTTTATTGTTTTGAAGATCCTTATAGAACGCCAAAACCTGGTCTGTTTTCAACTGGCCTTTGTAGATCAAAGTTTTGCCGCTGAAGCTGGCAAAATAGAAAGATCTGTTGACCCCGGGGATGGTTGAATTGATAACCTTGGTCGCGTAATTCCTAAGGATGAATAATTTACGCTCAAGCGCTTGGCCTGTCAGTCCATCCTTATGTTTTACAAATAGTTGTTCAATATTTGGCATTACTTCCAAAGCACCTGAACCGGGTACGGTTTCATCAACTGGCACTTCTCTGTAGCCAATTAGCTCAAAATCCAGCTCCTCAAGAATCTTGTTTAGCTGGTTTTTTGATTTTTTATGTAATTGCTTGTTTCTAGGGAAAAAAGTCATGCCTACGCCATAGCTTCCCTCTTCGGGAAGATCAAAACCCGCGCGCTGGGTTACCTCCTTCAAAAAATCATGGGGTATTTGAATCAAAATACCTGCACCATCTCCGGTTTTAGGATCACTGCCTCGTCCCCCTCTATGCTCCATATTGCTCAGCATAAAAAGCGCATCGCTTATCGTCTCATGGCTTTTGTTGCCTTTCACATTGACCACAGCCCCAATCCCGCAGGAGTCATGTTCAAACTGTGAATGGTATAATCCTTCATTCATAGTTAGTATTATTTAAATAGGTTTGTAAATTCGATTGAATAAATTACAAAGAAATTTTCTTTTTTTAAAATCTCGGCAACAAAAGAACAAAAAAAATGCATTAATAACCAAATTAGCAAAGATTATTTGCGATTATTAAAATGTAAATCAAGCCGTAAAAGGAGCCGATGATTTTTAATTTTACGCAATAATACTTAGAACTGATTTAAAAATCAACTGGTTTGCTTGAATATTGTGTAAATGAAGGGGAATTTTTAGCTAAAAAGCCAATTTCAACAAAATTTATTGAAAATTAAATTTTTTTCAAAAAAAATGGATTTCACTCTTTCTGTTTAGAATTTTTCCTTCAAAAAAGGGCAAATTCGGTATTCCTATTTTTTTTTTAATAAGTCCAATATTTGACCAGGTATAAAAAACCAAGCCCCTCCCCATGCGCTGCGATTTTTTGCAAAAGGGATAATCTCCAATTATTTGTCAATCTTCATTGGCTACAATATCATCCGTTTCCGGAGACTGGATATGCACTTTGACTTTCTTTATCTTTCTTGCATCCACCGCAAGGATGGTAAAATGGAACCTTTCAAACTGGATTTTGGATCCGCTCTTGGGAAGTTTAGCATTTATTTCCAATAATAATCCTCCAAGGGATTCACTATCTCCTTTTACCTCATCAAAACATTGAGGATCCAAATCAAGCTTTTTGCAGAAATCATTTAGGGACACTTTTCCTTCAAAAATAAATGTGCTTTCATCTATTTGCTGGAAATATTGATCATCACCCTCATCAAATTCATCGTTGATTTCCCCAATAATTTCCTCAATGAGATCCTCCAAAGTGACCAGGCCTGAAGTTCCTCCATATTCATCCACCACTATGGCCATATGGACACGTTTGTTTTGAAAATCTTTCAACAGGGAATCCACTTTTTTGTTTTCTGGCACAAAAAAACCTTTCCTGGTAAGGTTCTGCCATTGGAAATCCTCTTCTTTTTCAATGTGGTATAGCAAATCCTTGATATAAAGAATGCCTTTAATATTATCGATAGTCTCAGTATAAACGGGGATTCTGGAATAGCCGCTCTTATTAATTTTGTCCATCAACTCGTGGAAATCCATCTCTTCATCTACCGCGGTAATATCCATCCTGGACCTCATAACCTGTTTTACAGATAGGGTGCCAAAATTTACAATACCCTTAAAAATGTCTTTTTCCCCTTCTGTGGTATTGTCAGCAGTTATCTCCAAAGCTTGATGGAGTTCGTTGACAGATAGTGTATAACCTTTACGTTCAATTCTCCTTTCAATGATATTACTGATGGCCATAAGAAATGCAGAAAGCGGGCTAAGAAGTATGGAAAAAAGGTTTAGGGTTTTAGCCATTAACTTGGAAAAGGTCACCCTTGCATTATTGGCATATACTTTTGGGACGATTTCCCCAAAAAATACGATGGCAAATGTCACCCCAATGGTTTGGACCAATATTACCACAATACCGGTGGTGGTGAGCCCAAACAAACTCCAGGTCACAAAAGTCGTCAATGTGACAATCCCAATATTGATCAGGTTATTTAGGATCAATATGGTGCTGAGCAATCTTTGAGGAGCCTCAATCAACTTGATGACCAATTCTGACTTTTCGTCTGATTCGGAGTTTAGGGTATTCAGGTCTTCATGGGACAAAGAAAAAAATGCAACCTCAGAACCTGAAACCAAAGCTGAGGAACAAAGAAGTGCTAAGAAAATAAGACTGTTAACAATGATATAACTGGCTGAAACCTGGTTGATTTCAGCCAGAATCATGATACTCGGGTATGGATCGTCCATCAAGCAGTAATACTATTTTTTTGCAAAATTAATGATTTATCCACAATAATCTTACTATTGATTATTAGAATGGCAGATCATCTTCCTCTTCCATATTACTTCCGGATGGCATGGAAGCAGGTTGTTGTTGACCTGTATTGGGCTGGCTCATGGTATTGGAGCCACTTGAATTCGAATTATTTTCGGCGCCTCCCTTGGATCCTAACATGGTGAAACTCAACACCCGGATCTTGGTTCTCTTTCTGTTATTGCCCTGTTCATCCTGCCAAGTATCTGTTTTGATTTTACCTTCCACAAATATTTGGCTTCCTTTCCTTAGATATTGCTCGGCAACTTTGGCTTGCCCGTCCCAAAGCTCCAGGTCATGCCACTCTGTATTTTCTACTCGGTTGCCATTTCTGTCTTTATATGCTTCGGTAGTGGCAAGGGTAAGATTGGCTACAACACTGCCGCTCTCCAAATGCCTTACTTCCGGGTCCTTGCCCAGATTGCCCACTAAAATCACCTTGTTTACACCGGCCATAGTTTGTTTATTTTGGTTTTAGAGTAAAAAGCTTACTCAATAAAATTAAGGATTATTTTTTATCGTTCAAATAACGCACAATCAGTTTTGGTTTACCCAAATCCTCCAATTGTTTCCTGGTGCAAGGGAAATAACCATTTTTTCTAGCCCATTGTTCCAGGGCATTAAAATGCTCTTCAGGAATTTGAAAGGATGCAAAGTTTGAAAAAATTTTTTGATGGGTCAGTATATGTTTGTAAGTCTTTTCACTATCAAATCGAATTGTCGGATTAAAGGACTGAAGTTCATGGCCCAGCTGAGATGCCTCCGGATTAATTTCCCCCGGGTTAGAAAATTCTGTCAACGGGAAATCAAATAAACCTTGCCAAATATCTTTTGGCCCTCTTTTGCGGGCAATAACATGTTCTCCGCAAGTGATATGATGATATAGAAAAGCCCGGGTAGTGACTTTAATTTTTTTGGCCTTATAGGGAAGTTGGTCAATTAGATGATGTTTATGAGCAAAACAACCTTTTTGGAGAGGACATATGCTACAATCAGGATTCTTTGGACTGCACTGCAATGCCCCAAATTCCATTATTGCCTGGTTATATTGGTCTGGCTCATTCTCTGGGATAATTTGGTTGGCTAGTTTTTCAAACTCTTTTTTGCCTTGGGTGCTGCTGATGTCTGTCCCTAACCCAAAATACCGGCTCAAAACCCGGAAAACGTTGCCGTCTAAAACGGCTACACGTTCTTTAAAGGCAAAGGAAGCAATAGCTGCAGCGGTATAACTGCCAACCCCTTTTAGCTGAAGAAGATCTTTGTAATTGTCCGGAAAATAGCCTTCAAAATTTTCCGTTACCTCTTTTGCACACTGGTGTAAATTACGAGCTCGGCTATAATATCCCAAGCCTTGCCATAATCTCATTACCTCATCCATGGGCGCCTGGGCCAGGTCCTGTACCGAAGGGTATTCCTTGAGAAATTTCTCAAAATAAGGCAAGCCCTGAGCCACGCGGGTCTGTTGAAGAATAATTTCTGACAACCAAATGATATATGGATTTTGGGTATCCCTCCAGGGTAGATTTCTTTTGTTTTGGGGGTACCATTGGAGAAGCTTATTTGCAAAATAGCTGAAATTCAAATCTTTTGAAATTTTATGGATCAACATTTCGTTCAACAAATGAAGCTAATTTTCATGAATTTGTTTTTATATTGAAAACCTTCATTTAAATTTGCAGTCCCAAAATTAGTTGGTTAATAGATTGTTAAGCTAATTCAATCAATTTAAAATTTACATACAGTGACAAAAGCAGAGGTAATTACTAAGATTTCGGACAAGACAGGAATTCAGAAGGATGATGTAACTCAGACTATTGAGGCATTCTTCAAAGTGGTAAAAGATTCTATGTCAGAGGGAGAGAATATTTATGTCAGAGGATTTGGCAGTTTCATCAACAAGAAACGTGCAAAGAAAATCGCCAGAAATATCTCTAAGAACACTGCCATTGTGATTGATGAGCATTATGTTCCCGCTTTCAAGCCATCCAAAGTGTTCATCGACAAAATCAAAAACAGTCAAAGAGTTAAAGAAGTAGCGCTTCAGGATTAATCCTGACAGCAATCCCCACTTATGAAAAAGTCGCAAGTCATCCTGCTTATAGTGGTCATTATTGCAGTGGGTATCCTCTACTCCTTGCCAAGGGTAGTAGTGGACAACACGGAAGAGAATGAAAACTTTGAGCAGGTCGATACTGCGGCTTCTGCTTCAGCAGAGGAAATTCATAGTGCAGAATTGTCCCTTTCTGACAGGGAAAAGTTGGCCCAATTAAGTGCAAAACTTGAGAAAGTAGAAAATAAAGAAAAATTTGCTATCTTTGCAGATTCAATTGCTTCTTTCTATGTGAGTTCCGGCATGTATGACAGTGCTGCTTACGTTTTAGCACAGAGGGCTGAGAAATTTCCGGAAATCAAGTCATGGGAAAAAGCCGGGAATGCCTATTATGAGGCTTTTGGCTTTGCCATGGAGGATGAGAAAGCAACTTACCTTGCTAATCAGACCCGAAAATACCTGAATAAGGTATTGGAAAATGATCCCTCCCGCTTGGATCTCAAAACGAAGGTGGCCATGACCTATGTGTCATCATCCAATCCTATGCAGGGGATCATGATGATCAGGGAGATATTGGAAAAAGATCCTCAAAATAGAGAGGCCTTATTCAACATGGGAATTTTATCCATGCAATCAGGCCAGTACAAAAAGGCGGTAGGCCGATTTGAGGACTTGGTGAAATATCATCCTGACCATATTCAGGGTCAGTTCTATTTGGGAGTAAGTTATTTTGAATCCAAACAAAAAAACAAAGCAAAAGAACAGTTTCAGAAGGTGAAAAGCATTACCGATGATCCCATGATCATTTCAAGTGTGGACAACTACCTGGGACAATTATAAAATATTGTTAAACTTAAATTTAGAAGACTATGCCTTGCGGTAAAAAAAGAAAAAGACATAAGATCTCTACGCACAAGCGTAAAAAAAGACTGAGAAAAAACAGACATAAGAAGAAGTAATACACTTCTTCCTTTTTGGGTTTTTTACTCTAAAACGAACACGTTCATTAACATAAAAAAGGAGACACGATTTGAGTACGGAATTAGTAATTGATTCTGCTCAAAACGGAAGTCGAATAGCCCTTTTAAAAAACAAAGGCCTGGTTGAACTTCACTCTGACGAGGAAGGCAATCAGTTTAAAGTGGGGGACATGTATCTGGGAACGGTCCGTAAAATCGTCAATGGGCTGAATGCAGCTTTTATTGATGTGGGATACGAAAAAGATGCATTCCTTCATTATCAGGATTTGGGTCCAAAGGTGAAAAGTTTAATAAAACACACCAAACAGATCCGAAACAATCATTCGGCCAATGTTACTTTAAAGGGTTTTGAACTGGAACCTGAAATAGAAAAGCTGGGGAAGATTTCTCAAGTCCTTTCTAGAAACAATCAAATTTTAGTTCAGGTTGTAAAGGAGCCGATCTCAACGAAAGGCCCACGACTATCCTGTGAGCTCTCCCTTGCCGGTCGCTATTTGGTGCTGGTGCCCTTTTCCAATAATGTCAACGTCTCCAAAAAAATCAGGAGCGCTGAAGAAAGAAGGAGATTGGCACGACTCATCACTTCGATCAAACCCGCCAATTTTGGCGTGATCATTCGAACCGTCGCCGAAAGTCAGTCCGTCACTGAGTTGGACAAAGACTTGAGGAACCTGCTTAACAGCTGGGAAGATGGAATGAAAAAACTGATGAAGGCCAAAAGCAAAGACAAAGTCATTGGAGAAATGAGTATGGCCAGCTCTATCGTCAGAGACCTGCTCAACGAATCATTCGATGCAATCACGGTAGAGGATGAAGTAATTTTCGATCAGATAAGGTCTTATATAAGATCCATTGCCCCTGAAAAGGAAAAAATTGTTAAGCTTTACAACGGAAAAGCTAAGCTCTTTGAAAGTTTTGGAATTGAAAAGCAAATCAAGAGTCTATTTGGACAATCGGTAAGCCTGCCGCATGGTGGGTACCTGATAATAGAACATACCGAAGCCCTTCACGTCATTGACGTCAACAGTGGCAACAAGTCCAATCAGGAAAGTGACCAGGAAACCACCGCCTTGAAAACTAACCTGGTGGCTGTCAAAGAAATTGCAAGACAGCTTCGCCTACGGGATATGGGAGGTATTATCGTAATAGATTTCATTGATATGAAAAAAGCCGAAAATAAAAAGGCTGTTTACGAAGCGATGAAATCAGAAATGAAAGAAGACCGGTCCA
Source organism: Echinicola jeungdonensis (assembly GCF_030409905.1). Classification (NCBI taxonomy): domain Bacteria; kingdom Pseudomonadati; phylum Bacteroidota; class Cytophagia; order Cytophagales; family Cyclobacteriaceae; genus Echinicola; species Echinicola jeungdonensis. The sequence goes on along the minus strand of NZ_JAUFQT010000001.1, from coordinate 1,835,905 downwards.
AAAACACGGTGCTTCCCCTGACGAAATTCGGTTTGATGCAAATCACCAGACAACGGGTAAGACCTGAGGTCAATATTATTACCAAGGAAACTTGCCCCGCTTGTAACGGAACCGGAAAAATCCAAGCCTCCATATTGGTAGCGGATAAGCTGGAAAAAGACCTTGATTATATGGCTGTTCACCAAAACGTATCCCATATAAAAATTGGTTTACACCCTTACCTTCATGCCTACTTTACAAATGGCATTATTTCAAAAAGGGTGAAATGGTTTTTTAAATATTTCAAATGGGTAAAACTGATCAAAGATTCTTCACTACCGGTGACGGAGTATAAATTCCTGGACGAAACAGGAGAAGATATAGAACTTAACATAAAAAGCGAGGCTTCCTAAGCCCCGCTTTTTTTATGCTTTGTTGTTTTTAAAATTTTTTTCTGCTATCAACTTAATCCCATTCAGCGTTAATTCCTTGTCAATAACATCAAATTCCTCTTTCAACTGAGTCAAAATGGCTGACAGGCCTCCTGTGGCAATCACTTTAAATTCCAATGGAATTTCTGCCCGGATACTGGAAAGCATTCCCCTGACCAATCCCGCAAAGCCATACAGAATTCCCGCCTGAATCGCATGGACAGTATCCTTCCCAATAGCAGAGGAGGGCAATTCAAGTTTCACTTCCGGTAGTTTTGCCGTATGCATAAAGAGAGATTTGATTGCCGTTTCAAGCCCGGGAACAATATTAACTCCCAACAACTCTCCTTTTTTATTGATCACCGAAAATGTTAATGCTGTTCCAAAATCCACTATTATACAAGGTCCTTGATATATTTGAAATGCAGCTTCGGCATTGGCCAATAAATCTGTTCCGATTTCGGTCGGATTTTTAGTATTGACCCTTATTTGGCTCTGGCTCTTTACATGGACTAAATGAACCGGTTTATCAAAGAATGCTTCAACAAATTTTATCAATGGTTTTGTAATTACCGGAACCACACAACTGATACCCACAGCTTTTACCTGGGAAGCTTTCAAGTCATTTTCCAGCATATAAAGTCTGATATTCTTTTCCAACCAGGTCAATACCATATCCCCTCTTGTAGGAAGCCTTAATTGATGCGTCCATCGATCCTGCTCAGGGTCATAAAATCCGAAAACCATATTGGAATTACCGACATCGATAGATAAAAACATAAAATAACCAGGGTTTTAAAATCACTAAAATAAGAAGTATAAGAGTTGATTACTAATAGACTAAAGCTAACAGGTCTGCCCTCAAAAAGAAAAATCACACTTTACTTTTTTCTTTTTTTTATAATTTCATGGCATGTATATCGTAAGAGAAGGAATAAAGGAAGACCTGCCTCAGGTTTTTGATCTGATCAAAGAATTGGCCTTATATGAAAAATCTCCTGAAGAGGTCACCAACTCAATTGAGATGATGGAAAAGGATGGGTTTGGGCCTAATCCAGTTTTTGGTTTTTTTGTTTTGGTAAAAAAAGAAACCAAAAGCATTGTTGGTACTGCTATATATTATTACCGCTATAGTACCTGGAAGGGGAAAAGACTTTGGCTTGAAGACTATATAGTAACCGAAAATGAAAGAGGAAAAGGAGGAGGAAAATTGCTTTTTCAAAGGGTGATGAAAAAAGCATTGGAGGATGATTGTACCGGTATGATGTGGCAAGTGCTAAACTGGAACCAACCTGCTATTGATTTTTACCGTAAGTATCAAACTTCCATGGAGGAGGGCTGGTATAATTGCCATCTGGATGCAGAAGTGATCAAAAACCTGTTAAAATAGAAATTTACTCCAGAACATTGGGCAATTTTATTAAGGGAAAGTAATAAAAGAGCTAAAAGACGTATACTTCGAAGGGTTGTCATCTCGCCCCGGCGAGGGAATCTCTAATGAAAATGTTCATGGATGAGATCCCTCTTTGCGCCGGGATGACAAATGTGATTCACGACAATGGAAGAAATCAATGACCTCACTAATTTAATGGCATTGGACCTTTGGAATCCAAGATAGAAGTGCATTTATACCGTTTCCAACAAAGAACGGAAAATGACGTAGCGGTCCTTGTACTTATTTTTAAATTTTTCCTGAATGACCTTGGCATAATTTTCCTGATACTCCTGAATCTTTTCAATGCTGTCGGTAAAATACTGGACAGAATAATTGACTCCACCTCCTTCCGCTTCATGTAACAAACGGAAAAATTTGTTTTCATGGAACATTCCAGTAGCCATCACTTCTGGAATATGGACTTCCTTCATCCATTCGATCCATTCTTTTTCTATTTCCTGATCTATATTGACAGTTACGTTGTAAAGGATCATATAATAATGATTTTGTTTATTATTTTTGTATGAATAGTTGAACAACAAATATACACTTGTTGCAGTTGGTAAGGAAAGGAATCTGGGATTTTGAAATATTCCTATCACTCCAATTTCCTAATTCTAGTTGGTTTCTGCCATAGACTATAAACATTTCTGACGGCATCGAGTTATTCCTATCATGGTCATCAATATAATATTTACGCTTTTGGGTTTTTTATTGATGGAATTGGCCGGCTGGGCTATTCATAAATACCTGATGCATGGGATACTTTGGAAAATCCATAAGACTCATCACAAGCCCTCCCGTTCATTTCTAGAGTCAAATGACGTATTTTCTCTGGTGTTTGGGGGAGTTTCCATTTTATTGATGTGGTTGGGCCATGGCAATTTTGACTTCCGCTTTTGGATAGGAATTGGGATTTCTATTTATGGGTTCAGCTATTTTGTTTTACATGATCTGTTGATCCATAAGAGAGTAAAAGGGATGAAAATGCCAAAAAATTCCATTCTTCGTGGAATCTACAAAGCTCATCAAGCACATCATTCCCATAATAAGAAAAATGGTGCGGTGGCTTTTGGATTATTTTTGGTTCCTTTCAAATATTTTAAAACTGACAAATCATGAGTACTTATTCGATAAAAGATTTGGAGCATTTGTCAGGTATCAAAGCCCATACCCTAAGGATTTGGGAGCAACGCTATGATTTGATGCATCCCAAACGAACCAATACCAACATCAGGTATTATGATGATGAGGATTTAAAGTTGATCCTAAATGTCGCCCTTTTAAACCATCATGGGGTAAAGATTTCCAAAATCGCCCAAATGAGTCCAGAGGAACGAAAAAATCAAGTAGTTGAAATCACCTCCAACGTTCTAGCCCATGAGGATCAAATTTATGCCTTGACGGTTAGTATGATAGAAATTGATGAAGAGGGATTTGACAGGGTTTTAACGGCTAATATTGACAAGCTTGGGTTTGAGGATACCATGACCAAAGTGGTATATCCTTTTATGGTGAAAATTGGGATCTTATGGCAAATTGGAGCCATCAACCCTGCCCAAGAGCACTTCATGAGTAATCTGATCCGGCAAAAACTCATCGTCGCAATTGACGAGTTTGTTTACCATGGGGGTGGGAGAAAATTTATGCTGTTTTTGCCAGAGGGTGAATTACATGAAATATCCCTATTATATGCTGCTTATCTGATCAAAAAAAGAGGGCATAAGGTGATTTATCTTGGCCAAAGTACGCCAAGTAAAGACTTGGAAGCTGTCTATCAATATCACCATCCAGATTTCTTGATCACCGTAATTACTTCTTCAATAGAACCAAAAGCATTAAAGGAATACATTTTTGACCTGGGAAATAAATTTAAAAAAAGTGAAATCATCCTTTCCGGATTCCAAGTGCTCCGGCAAAAAATCAAATTACCTCCAAATGTCCAGTTGATGAAGGAAATGAATGAGATCTATGCCTTTCTGGAATCGTCAAATCATATTGTCGGGGAAAAGTAATGTTTTTTAGGATTTGGTGGAGGTATTAAATCTTGGGTTATATCCTCCAATCACTTTTTCCCAACCGATTATTGGAATCAAGAGCAAAGACATTTTTTACCTGCATATAGCAATGAGCACCAACTCAATTAAAGAAGCAAGGCAGTGTGAATTTTGGCTCCATCACCTTAATCTCGATGCTATTTAGCTATTGAAAGTAATTTTTTTTTGCGGAGGTGCAAGAGGTCCAGATGGTTCATGAAAAAACTTTGCTTTTTTTTCGTCTTAGCGAGAAATGTATGACCTCACCAACCTGATGACATTGCCCCTGACCTTCGCATGAAGATCTTTTCCCGATTGAAAATAAGAGGTATTATTCTCTAATTATTCAACCTGGATTCCATAAAAATTATGCCTTTAAAAAGTCTTTGGCTTCTTTACCTGATTTTTTGTTTAACATTATTACATTTTTTTTAAACATTTTATTTTTATTTTGTTTAATAGTTTATATTTTTACTTAAACAAAATATCAAGAGCCATGACAACTTTAGAGTTTAGTTATTCATTAGATAGACTTACAAGATCTTTGAAGCCCTTTGCTTTAAGATTGACTAAGGACAGGGACGATGCCAATGACCTTATTCAGGACACCGTATTGAAAGCATTTACGAACCGGGATAAGTTTTCGGATGGGACTAATCTGAAAGCCTGGTTATTTACCATTATGAAAAACACTTTTATTACCAATTATCAAAAAATGCTTCGAAGGGCAACTTTTGTAGACACGACTGACAACCAACATTATTTGAATTCTGGAAAAACGAAGGTAGAAAATCAAGCATATGGTGATTTTGCTCTTGAAGACATCCAACATTCCATTGGACATTTGGACCCCTCTTTTAGGACTCCATTTATGATGCATTTTAAAGGGTACAAATACGAGGAGATTGCCCAGCACCTGGATATTCCAATTGGGACGGTAAAAAACCGCATCCACGTGGCAAGGAAAAAGCTAAAAGAAAATTTGAGCATTTACAAATATGATTAACGCTGTGGGCCAAGGTAAAAAAGTCATAGTGATTGGTTCTGGATTTGCAGGTTTGTCTGCTGCCACAAAATTGGCACAACAAGGCTTTGAGGTCAAGTTGGTGGAACAATTAGACCAACCTGGGGGTAGGGCAAGGAAATTTAGCGAAGAGGGATTCGTTTTTGACATGGGACCCAGTTGGTATTGGATGCCTGATGTTTTCGAGTCTTATTTTGCCCAGTTTGGCAAGAATGTATCGGATTATTACAAACTAATTCGACTGGATCCCTCCTATCAGGTTATCTATGGGGAAAATGATTTTATGGAGGTGCCGGCAAGTATGGGTCAACTGGAAAACCTGTTTGAATCCCTGGAAAAGGGAAGTGCCGTAAATCTTCGGAAATTTTTAGACCAGGCTGCTCACAAATACCGAGTAGGCATTCAAGACTGGGTTTACAAGCCCGGCAATTCCATTTGGGAATTTGCAAAACCTGGCATCCTGACTGAAATGATCAAACTGGATCTATTCCATTCCATGAGCCACCATGTCCGGAAATATTTCCAACATGAAAAAATAATCCGCATGATGGAATTTCCTGTACTTTTCCTGGGGCAAACTGCCGAAAGAATTCCAGCACTTTATAGTTTGATGAACTATGCGGACCTGGCTCTCGGAACTTGGTATCCCATGGGCGGAATGCACCGCATCATAGAAGGAATGGTTCAGCTGGCCAAAGAAAAGGGTGTAAAGCTGATTTGCAATGCCAAAGTTTCCCACATTGACATAGATAACGGTCAAGCAAAAGGTGTTCAGCTGAAGGATGGACGTTATTTCCCAGCTGATGTAATCATTGCTGGTGCAGATTATCATCATGTGGATGCATCTTTGCTCCCTAAAGCTTACAGAAATTATCCTGAAAGTTACTGGGAAAAAAAGACCCTTGCTCCTTCATCTTTGATCTTTTACTTGGGGGTAAACAAGAAATTGAAAAATTTGCATCATCATAATTTATTTTTTGATAAACCACTTGAACCCCATGCCCATGCTATTTATTCCCAGGCCAAATGGCCCAAAGACCCCTTGTTTTATGTTTGCTGTCCCAGTAAGACCGACCCTACTGTTGCTCCAGAAGGAATGGAAAATTTATTTGTTCTAATTCCATTGGCACCTGGGCTTGAGGATAAGGAAGAGCAAAGGGAAAAATATTATCAAAAAGTAATGGCCCGGTTGGAGAAATTAACAGGCCAGAGCATTCAGGACCATGTGATTTATAAAAAGAGTTATGCCCACCGGGATTTTATTACTGATTATAATGCTTACAAAGGCAATGCATATGGCCTGGCCAATACCTTGGGCCAAACCGCATTACTCAAACCCAAGCTTAAAAACAAAAAGCTTAGCAATTTCTATTATACCGGACAACTTACCGTTCCCGGCCCTGGAGTACCCCCCTCTCTGATTTCCGGTCAGGTGGCAGCAAATGAAGTTATCAAAAATCATTCTCCCATCGTAAAAGACAAAAACTATGGACGCCATAAAATTATTCAATGATACTAGCTTGGCCTGCAGCAAACTTATTACCCAAAGTTATAGCACTTCCTTTAGTTTGGGGATTAAGATCATGGATCCAAAATTCCACCCTGGAATTTATGGGATTTACGGTTTCGTCCGTTTTGCTGATGAAATAGTGGATACTTTTCACCACAAAAACAAAAAAGAGCTTTTGGAGCATTTTAAGGAAGAAACTTATAAGGCAATTGAAAATAAAATCAGCTTGAATCCGGTGTTGCATGCTTTTCAAATGGTAGTTCATCGTTATCAAATTGAAGATGAATTGATTGATGCATTTTTGAATAGCATGGCAATGGATTTGGATTTCACCACATATTCAGATGTACGCTATGAGGAATATATTTATGGGTCTGCCGAGGTGGTCGGTTTGATGTGCCTCAAAGTTTTTTGTGAGGGAGATTCGGAACAATATGAACATCTTAAAGCCCCTGCCTGTAAACTGGGTTCGGCTTTCCAAAAGGTAAATTTCCTTAGGGATATAAAAAGTGATTTTGAAGAAAGGGGAAGGGTATATTTTCCCGGAGTGGATTATCCAACATTTAACAATAGCGCAAAAAAGAAAATAGAAGCAAGCATTGAAAAGGATTTTGATGCCGCCTGGGAGGGAATCAAGCAATTGCCGGCAGGTGCCAAGACAGGTGTTAAAATAGCATACTTATATTACCGTCAGCTGTTCCGGAAAATAAAAAACCTGGATTCCCGGACCATTACCCAAAGACGGATCAGGGTGCCCAATCTCAGGAAACTTTCCCTGCTGGTCAGTATTTATTTTGAAAGTAAATTGGGATTTGAATAAAGTAAAAATGGACCAATACTATTATTTACTGCTTATCCTATTGACGCTCATGTTTCCATTAGCCTGGTCATTTGAGTCCAAAATCCAATATTATAAAAAATGGTTTGCACTTTTCCCTGCCATTTTCATCACTACGTTTTTCTTTATTGGATGGGATCAATGGTTTACCTATTTGGAAGTATGGTCATTTAATGAGCAGTACCTTATAGGTAAACAATGGGGGAATTTGCCTTTGGAAGAATGTTTGTTTTTTGTGGTGATTCCCTTTTCGACCTTATTTATCTATGAAGTGATGCGGTATTATTGGCCAAGGGATCCATTCAGGAATTGGGTTAAAGAAATCACTTGGACTTTGGCTTTGCTCCTTATTGTAATAGCAGTTTTCAATTGGGACAAGTTATACACAAGGGTCAATTTTCTTACCTGCGCAATAATTTTGATGGGGCATTATTTAATGTTTAAGAAAAAGCATTTGGGCCTTTTCTTTGTTTTTTACCTGATTCATCTGATTCCCTTTTTATTGGTAAATGGTGCACTTACAGGGGCTTTTAGCGTTGAACCTGTAGTAATATACAATCCAAAAGAAGTTCTGGGCATCCGGGTCTTTACCATTCCTATTGAGGATTTTGTCTATTCTATGGGTTTGATGCTTATGAATATTTCTTTCTATGAAGGAATAAAAACCTGGAAACTATTTCCCATCAGATTGGTTAAGTAATTATGTTACAGCTCGATGTACATATTGATTCCCATTCCGGATTTTGCTTCGGCGTGGTTTATGCCATTGAAATGGCCGAGGAAATCCTGGATCAGGAAGGACATCTTTATTGCCTTGGTGATATCGTGCACAACGATGAAGAAGTCAAAAGGCTTGTAAATAAAGGTTTAAAGATCATAGATCATAAAGGCCTGGAAAATCTGAAAAGCGAAAAGGTGCTAATACGGGCGCACGGAGAGCCTCCTTCCACTTATGAATTGGCGATCAAAAATGATTTGACCTTGGTGGATGCAAGTTGCCCGGTAGTCCTGAAATTGCAAAACAGGATAAAAAATGCTTTTGACCGGAAGGAGACCATTTATATTTATGGGAAACATGGCCATGCCGAGGTGGAAGGTTTGCTGGGACAAACCTCCGGAAAGGCAGTAGTGTTCCAGGACCCCAAGGAGTTGGATTTGGATACCTTGCCCTCAGAAATCACCCTTTTTAGCCAAACTACCAAAAGTCCTGAAAAATTTTACGAGATCAACAGGATACTGGGAGAAAAAGGGATCCAGGTTCAAGCACATGATACCATTTGCAGGCAGGTGTCCAACAGGGATAAAGAATTGAGGAATTTTACAGCACAATTTGACAAGGTAATTTTTGTAAGCGGAAGCAAATCCAGTAATGGCAAGGCCCTTTTTGAAGTATGCAAAAGTAAAAACCCAAATACTTATTTTGTATCACGTCGGGATCAAGTAAACTCCAGCTGGTTCAAAGAAAACGATAAAGTAGGGGTTTGCGGTGCTACTTCTACCCCCATGTGGTTGATGGAAGAAGTAAAAGAACATTTGCTTCGCCTTTAATTCATTCCTTACCTTGGCAATAAGCAATCATTTCTCATGTCACAAAATGAAAAAACAAAAAATAATGTGGACCCTATCGGAACGCTGTTCGCTTTTGGGATCATTTCCCTATGGGGATTAATGCTTTATTTGTTACTGAATTTGGAAATGGATTTTGCTAACCCACTAATGTATTTGGGCTTTTTATTACAAACTCATTTATACACAGGACTATTTATTACAGCCCATGATGCCATGCATGGATCAGTTTCCAAAAATTCTAAGCTCAATCATGCCATTGGTTGGTTGGCAGCCCTCCTTTTCTCATTCAACTTTTATAACAGGATTTTTCCAAAACACCATCAACACCACCAGTTTGTGGCAACAGGAAATGATCCAGATTTTCATTCCTCTGGCCAATTTTGGAAATGGTATTGGAATTTTATCAAAACCTATATATCCATTGGACAACTGATTTTAATGGCTATTGCCTTTCAATTGTTGATTATATTTTTTCCTATTGAGAACCTTGTCGCCTTTTGGATTCTTCCTGCAATTCTAGCCACTTTCCAGTTGTTTTATTTTGGAACCTATTTGCCCCATAGAGGGTCCCATAACAATAAGCATCAGTCGAGAACTTTAGCGAAAAACCATTTCTGGGCATTTTTGAGCTGTTATTTTTTTGGTTACCATTATGAACATCATGACTCTCCCGGAACCCCATGGTGGGGACTTTGGAGAGTGAAAGAAAAAAAGTATTTAGGAGAGAGTGGTGAGAATTGAGATGGATGTATGAAAGTATTGGTTTTTTGGGGAATTTGGTATAAAAGAAGGCAGTATTCAAGTTGGCCTTTGTCCAATAGACCACTGATGAGTATCCAAAAATATAATTTACTGGGAAGTAAACCATTCACTGGCTGCTATATAAATGATTTAGTGTAATTTTGCCAAAACTATCAAATTTCCCTTCCAAATACTTACTTATGATCCCAATGTCTTTGCTGCTGACAATCATTTTTGCCTTAATTGTCTCACCCATTTTTACTCAGGAAAATAAAGAGATAAATGATGAAGGGTTGATCGATAAGGCTTTCAATACGGCGGAAGAACTTGTTGACTGGGCCAGCACAGATTCTTGGACATTTATTCCTGCATTGACCTATTCACCCGAAACAAGTTGGGGAATTGGTGCCAGGACAATTAAAGTTTTCAGGGCAACCTCCACAAAATCAGATGGTGACTTGAGGCCCTCCACACTCCCTATAACATTCCTTTATACCCTGGAAAATCAAGCCATTTTTACTTCCGAATTGGAGCTTTGGAAAGATGAAAACAAGGATTACCTCCATGCAAGATTGGAATTGACTGATTATCCTTTCAAATTTTATGGAATTGGAAATGAACTTCGGCAAGAAAATGAGGAGGATTATGCCAGCAGGTACATTTATTTCCATCTTCAATACCAAAGAGAGTTGCTGAAAGGCTTTTACCTTGGTCCAAGGTATGAATTCAGGGCAGATAATATTTATTATAAAATCCCAGAGGGTCTTTTGGAAAGTGGAAATATCCCAGGAAGCAATCATCCAAGACTATCTGGTTTGGGCATTACTGCCAATTTCGACACCCGGGACAATATCTTCCAGCCTTCCGGTGGTTCCTTTCATCAGTTTTCCTGGATGAGCTTTCAATCTTTTTTGGGCGGCAATTTTACCTTTAATCAGTATCAGCTGGACCTGCGGAAATACATTCGGATATTTGACAGGCATGTCATTGCTATGCAGTCTTGGTGGAGTTTTACTTATGGGAATCCACCATTTCAGCACCTTTCCCTAATTGGAGGAAGTGATATTATGCGGGGCTATTTTGAGGGGAGGTACAGGGATAGGCAGGCCATGGTTTATCAGGCAGAATACCGCATGCCCGTTTACCGGAAATTGGGGCTGGTGTTTTTTGGCAGTGCCGGGCAGGTTGCTCCTCAGTTCAGGAACTATTCCTTTGACCGGTTCCGGTACGGAGGAGGGTTTGGCTTCCGTTACCGCCTTAATGATGAGGGCTTGAATATCCGACTGGACATAGCCTTTGGAGACCAAAAAGCTTTTTATTTTGGCTTGAATGAGGTGATTTAGTTTTGGAGATTTCCCTCCAAAGCACTGGCATAATTTAACGAATCAAAAAAAGGAGCAAGGAAAAGAACTTTTATAAAAAGATTACCTAATAAAATAATACAAGCTGAAGTTGGCCACGATATTTTTTCTATCATAACCGGCTACAAAATACTGGTCTGGATCAGGGCTATTTTCAAGGTACCATTTGTAATTTAATGTATTGACATATTGAAGCCTACTGGAAAACAGAACCTTATTAAACTGCCAATCCACTACCAAAGAGGGAACCAAGTCAATATATTTTCTTCTCCAGTCTTTATTCTTTTCAAAACGCTTGTAATAAAAGTCATTATTATAAACTATCCGCTCCATTTGTAAACCAATTTTCTTAAAGTTCTGCACCCAACTTGCTTCCAGGAAAATCACATTACTGCCGGGGCCATTGCCTGCTCCCATCACTTGCCCCTTATGGGTATAGCCTTGCCGCACATAGGGATGAGTGTACCAACTGTTATGAGCTACAATGTTATCCCTAACCGTTTGGCCGGTTTGGGTCATTTCTGAACTGATTTGAATAAAGGCATCTTCCCTTTTCAATGGAATCAAATTGCTAAATCCAAAAGTAAACGCCCGGTTCAGATCCGGGTTGACCAAAAAATCCCTCAATTCCCGGCTGTTTCCATTTGAACCATATTCTCCATAAAATTCAAACAAACCTCCATGACTCATCCACCGGAAATATCCTGAACTTAACTGGTTCCTGCTGTCCCTTTCCAGATCAACCACATTAGCTGGTCCTTTTTCTCCATTAAATAGGGGGAGGTAATCTTTCAGCTTATTCATATCATTGTGGTACATCTGGGAAACGCTGCTATAGCCCACAGATAATCCAGGCACCCATTTGGGTTGGTAGCTAACCGTGATGCCGGACAAATACCTCCAATCATCCCTTTTGGGAAATCTCAATGGAGTATTCTGGTGAATCATGGCATCACGTGGCGGGAGATAATCCGAGTTTTTTAACTTTGCTGCTATCAATTGCCCTTCAAATTGGCCAATGGAGGTAGAAATCGGTTTTTGGGTATTTAAAGTAAAATGAAGAAATCCAGGTGCATTATTGCTCATCAGGAGGGAATTTCTTTTTCCGGGTCCCCACCAAATATTTTCAGTCGAAATTCCTACTGACATCTGATAGGCATTATAGCGGATGCTGGATTGACCAGGAAGCAATTTAATATATCCCTCTGTCCCAAACCGTTCAGGATTATCATGGGTATTAAGCCATTCGTAGTATTCCTTCCAGGTCCTTCCATTATGTTCGCTGGGAAAACCCTCATATTCCAAGTTTTGGGCGGTTACCAATTCGGGCTGGAATTGAAGGCTAACCCCTTTCCATTCTGCATAAATGCCTCCACTTACCAAAGCTTGCAAACCCCTATTGGGTATCATCGCTCCATCATTGATACCAAAAGCATAATTGGAATTATACTGCGTTTTAAAGGTTACAGGAAGGTATCTAAAATTTATTTTTTCACCTCTTATGTCAAATTCCCTCCCTTTTCCTAAAAGCATTTCCAGTTTTTCAAAGGTAGCCTTACTTTGATCCCAAAAATCTTCTATCCGGGGAGAAATTGGCCTGAGGTTAAAGGAATATTCTTTCTCAAAATTCCCCATAAGCTGTTGCCTTCTGAGATAATCTTCAAGAAAAAAATTATTCAAGGAAATAGATTGTGCCGAGCTAAGCGAAGGCAAAACCAACATAAAAAAAAGAGGAATTATTTTATTCATTACTGAAGAAATTTTCAATTTGATAGGCTATTGAGTAAGTGTACTTACCTCTATTTTGGCCAAGGACCAACTTTCATCACAAATGGGGTTTTCTGCATTCTCCTGTATCAGTTGATCTCCAAGTATTATTTCAAGGTTCGATCCGTGATGATAAACTAGTTTGCTGATTTTGTATAAGCTGGTCCAATTGGATTCCGAATTATATTGGCAAAGGCCTGGAAGGTTGATATTAATTGCTCCTGTTTTTGGATCATAATGCCTTCCATAATTATCCGGGTAAGATTGGTACAGGCAATAACTGTAAGAGCAGATGCTGTTGGAAAAGGTGGTGTTGATGATTTCCATATTATCCAATTTCATATACCATTTGTCTGGCCCCCCTAAACCTTTCAAGTTTCCATCCCAACTATCATGAACCAACAAATCGATATTTACTCTCACAATATTATGCCTTGGAAGGCCCTCAAGTTGAAGTAGCACTTCCTCATTATTATAATTTCCCAACACAGTATCCTCATTGAAAACATGCAATTTGCCGTTTTCAATTTGAGTCAGGTCTTGCCCTGAAAAATCATTTTCATAAACCAAAATATCATTGACCAAGGAGTCCTCCTGACAAGCCCCAAAAAAGAAAATGGAGACAAACAAAAGGTTGAATAATAACCGGGAAAATGGGGGATTCAAATACATTTAATTGGAATGCCGATGATAATTACGCTTAATTAAGAAATTTTGAATAGCTGCAATTTAAATTTACCAGCTAAAAACCACACAAATATAAAGGAAATTTAAGGGAAAAAACGGCTGTAATGGGCTTTATATCAATCTTGTAATCTAAATCTTAAAAGTACTTTTTCAGAAGGCTTTAAACTTTGTGTATATTAGAATTTATTTTATCACTAATAAAATGGGAACACCCATACTTTATAGATTATTAAAATGGTAAACATAACTTTGATTGCTGGCGCTAGGCCCAATTTCATGAAAATTGCTCCTATCATCCATGCCATTCATCAAGTCCGGGAGTCAGGCAGGGAAATGGATTACCGGTTGGTGCATACTGGCCAGCATTATGATCCCAAAATGTCCGGAGATTTTTTTGAACAGCTTCAGATTCCCCATCCCCATATCAACCTGGAAGCGGGAGGAGGTTCCCAAGCCCAACAAACAGCAGCCATTATGGTAGGTTTTGAAAAGGAATTGGAGAATTTCAAACCAGATGTGGTTTTGGTGGTGGGCGATGTCACATCCACCCTTGCTTGCTCCATAACGGCCAAAAAAATGCAAGTTCAAGTGGTTCATGTAGAGGGCGGGATCCGTTCTTGGGACATGAGCATGCCTGAAGAAATCAATAGAATGGTAACCGACAGCATAACCGACCATTTTTTTACCACCACAGAATTGGCCAATGAGAACTTAATCAATTATGGAGTGCCGGAAAGGAAAATCCATTGGGTGGGTAATACCATGATAGACACACTTTTAAAGGAAATGCCCAACTTAAAACAACCTCATGGGGAAATTTATGACCGATTAAAGGAAAAATCCTATTTTGTATTGACCTTGCACAGGCCAGCTAATGTGGATCAAGAGGAAAAATTAAAGGCCATGATGGAGGCCATATTGGAAGGTTCTGGGGAATTGCCCATTGTTTTCCCTGTCCATCCCCGCACGGCTAAAGTCCTGAAAAACCTGGGAATTGAACATCCAAGATTACATTATACAGAACCTCTATCCTATTTGGAGTTCAATTACCTGGTCCAAAATGCCAGAGGGGTCATAACAGATTCGGGAGGAATCACTGAGGAAGCCTCGGTGATGAATGTACCTTGTTTGACATTGAGGGATAATACTGAGCGGCCCGAAACTATAACCCAAGGCACAAATGAGCTGGTCGGAACAGACCCCTCTAAGCTCAAACCTTATATGGAGAAAATTCTTGAGGGTAATTGGAAACAATACCGGGGCATACTCCTTTGGGACGGGCATTCAGCCACCAGAATCGTGGAAAAATTGTGGCAGATTTATGGGGAAAAGAAGAGGGTCACCCAGGGCTAATCCAAATAATAAACCCTTTTCACCCTACTGCTGATATTCGTAAGTAATTCATAGGGAATGGTTCCAATGGACTGCGCAAGGGTTTTGAGGGATATGTCCTGCCCATAAACGATAACTTCATCACCTTCCCGTACATCTATTCCCGTGGCATTGACCATGGTCATGTCCATACAAACATTCCCGATCACAGGAGCTTTTTGGCCATGGATCAATACATAGCCTTTGCCATTGCTAAACCTCCTATCATAACCATCTGCATAACCAATGGCAATGGTGGCAATCTGCCCATCCTCAGGCATGACTCCCTTTCTTCCATATCCCACCGTTTCCCCCTTCTTTAATTTTTTTATTTGGGATACGGTAGTTTTTAGACAACTAATAGGATCAAGCGCTTTTTCAAACAACCCATTAACCTCCACCCCATACAGACCAATACCCAATCTGACCATGTCAAATTGATAATCAGGATAACGAATAATCCCAGCAGAATTCAATGCATGCATCAATGGCTGATAACCTAAGTAACTTTTTATTTTATCCCCCATTTTTTTAAAAAGTTCTAGTTGCTGCATCGAAAAGTTTTCATGGGCAGCTTCATCAGCTCCGGCCATGTGGGTATATAGGCTGGCAATTTCCAGTTCTGGATATTCAACAATCAATCTATTCAAATCCTCCAAATCCCGTTGGGAAAATCCCAAACGATGCATACCTGTATCCAAATCAAGATGGATTTTTACCTTTCCCTTAAAGGATTTACAAAATTGACCCAGCTGCTTAAAAAAAGACAAGCTGTAAACAACGGGCTCAAGTTTGTATTTCAATAAATTATGAAAGGATTCGGGCACAGGATTAAGCACCATAATGGGTAGTTGGATGCCGTCATTTCTAAGGGCAACTCCCTCATCGGTGTAAGCAACAGCCAAATAATCCGCTTTTAGCTGTTCTAGATGGTGGGTAATTTCTGTAGCGCCACCGCCATAGGCAAAGGCTTTCACCATGACCATTAACTTGGTGGAAGGCTTGAGCCTTCTTTTGTAAAAATTAAAATTATGACTAAGAGCATTTAGATTGATTTCCAGTACAGTCCCATGAATGCGTTCCTGCAGCCTATTGACCACCTGCTCAAATTCAAACTTCCTGGCTCCTTTGATCAATATCAAGTCATCCTGGAAATTTTCTCTATCTAAATGGTCCAACAACTCTTTGGTATTAGGGAAAAAGAGGGATTTTTCCGGAAAGCTTTTTTCCAATAGAACTATGTCTTTCCCTACCCCATAGATTTTATCTATTTGATAATGACTAATTAACTGGCTGACCCTTTGGTAAACTTTATGGCTTTCCCCTGCTTCCAACAAATCAGAAAGCATCAGGATTTTTCTCCTTTTAGGCCTTTGGTTCTGTAAAAACTCAAGGGCAATGTCCAATCCTGCCAGGTCATTATTATATGTATCATCGATTAACAAGCATTGATTAATCCCCGGCTTCAAGGTCAACCGCATTTCAATGGGTTTGAGCTGGGGGATGCTTTCCTGGATTTCATCCATGTTTATGCCCAGGGTAAGTGCCGCCACAATTGCATGTCTAAGATTTTCCAAATTGGCTTCATCCTCAAACCTGCAATGGAAGGTATAAATGCTCAAGTCAGGTTTAAATAAGGTGATCTTGGATTGGCCTTCCTCCTTTTTAACCGAAAGGGTATAATCTGCCCCCGGTTTGTCCGACCAGGAAATCAATTGGGAAGCAGGAAAATTGCTCTCCAAATATTGGCTCACCATTTCTTGATCTTTGCGATAAATGATGAACTTACAATTCCCAAAAAGTTTTGCCTTCTCTTTTAGCTTTTCTTCCCTGCTGGAAAACCCTTCGTCATGGGCGGTTCCCAAATTAGTAAAAATCCCAATATCGGGTTGGATCATTTTTTGAAGCTTTTCCATTTCCCCGGGTTGGGATATGCCGGCTTCTATTACAGCTACCTGATGAAATGCTT
This sequence comes from Echinicola jeungdonensis, assembly GCF_030409905.1. Classification (NCBI taxonomy): domain Bacteria; kingdom Pseudomonadati; phylum Bacteroidota; class Cytophagia; order Cytophagales; family Cyclobacteriaceae; genus Echinicola; species Echinicola jeungdonensis. The sequence continues at coordinate 1,819,187 of NZ_JAUFQT010000001.1, read as the reverse complement.
CAATGCCAAATAGTGACAGTGGAACCCCAACCTGACTATTATAACTTTTGGGACTTTTGGCCAAATTATGTTTTCTGCTCAGGATTTGACCCAACCATTCCTTGATAATAGTTTTCCCATTACTACCAGTAATGGACACCACCGGGCCTGTGAATTGTTTGCGATTCCAGGCGGCTAGAGCCTGAAGGGCAGCCAAGGGGTCGGGAACCTGGATAACATTGGCCTGAGGGATATGGGAACTAATATTTCCTTCTTTTAATATAAAATTTCTTACACCTTCCTGGTAGGCCCCATCTATAAAATCCGCTCCATCAAATTTAAACCCCTTAAGTGCCACAAACAAGGTCTCCTCTCCCCTTACAATTTTTCGGGAATCGGTAACTATTTGTTGAACTTCTTGCGGACTTGGGTTTTGGGATATTTTACCTTGAACGATGGACGCGATTCTATTTATACCCAGAAATTGGATCATGTTTTGATATTGCTTTTTAGGGGTTCTTTAAGGAAAAATCAAGGATTGTTTAAATAAGATATGGCAATTACAACTCTTGGAAAACCCAATATTTTGAAAAACTTAACGGGAAAGAATTAATGAAGTTTTTCTCCATTGGGAACATTCCTTTCCAAAGTGGCCAGGACAATATTGTTCTGCTCATCTTTGAATCCGGTGATCAAAATTTCAGACATAAAGTTGGCAATTTGCTTTTTGGGGAAATTACATACACATATAACCTGCCTTCCCGGAAGTTCTTCAATAGAATAATTTTGGGTGATCTGTGCGGAAGTTTTTTTGATCCCCAAAGGTCCCATATCCACCCAAATTTTGTAAGCTGGATTTCTGACTTCTTTAAAGTCCCGGACCTCTATTATGGTCCCGGCTCTCATATCAACTTTCTGGAAATCAAAAAACTCAATGGTTTGCATCCTTTTTTTAAATTAGTATATTTGAAAACGTTATTTGCATTTTCTCTCTTTTGAATACTTGAAGATTCAACTTTAAAATGTATAAACCAAATCAAATTTCACCTTTGAAAACCCTCTTTGTCCTACTGACGTTCCTTATTGGCGTTTTTGTAGGGGGGCAATCACTGGCCCAGGGTGGAAGTGATGATTTTTTTCAGGAAGATTTGGAAACTGCCAATGACTATCAACCCAAAGAAGGGGGATGTAAAGACTTGGTGAAGGATTTTTCAGAAGATGAAGCGTTTTTAGAAGAAGAAAATTCTTTCAATAAATCAACGATAAAAGAAGAAAATACTGGCAGAAGCCATAACAAAAGACATTTTGGCAAAAGTGAGGAAGAAGAGATAAAAAAAGAGGAAATGTCTACCTTATCTTTCAATTTATTCCTTTATATTGTGGATAGATTTAAAGAAGAATAAACTTAGAACCCATTTCACAATTAACAATAACCCAATAAAAGGAGACTGTAAAAGGTCTCCTTTTTTGTTGTGGACACAATTGGATTTTTTTAGGCATTTAGTACAAGATACATTGGCCAACGATCTTAAAATTTGATACCGGAACTACTGTATTGCTTTTTTGCTCTAGTATACTAATGGATAAAGTGCGTTAAGGTGTTCTCAGGAACTCAAATTCAACACTATCCTGCTAACACTCCTTAATAAATGCCTCCAGGTCTTTGATCTTAATTTTTTCTTCATAATAGGCTTTTCCAAAGACCGCCCCCTTTAGGCCCAAGTCTTTAAGCTTACGGAAATCATCAATTGTCCTGACCCCTCCACTGGCTACCAGGCATAAATCAGGAAATCTATCCCTGATTTTTTTATAAAGCTCAAAATTTGGACCCTCCATCACTCCATCTCTGGAAACATCAGAACATTTGACATATTTCAAACCTCTTTCATAGAAATAGGAGATATGGTCAAAAAGGTCAATATTGGCATTTTTTAGCCAACCTCTGATTTTCACTTTAAAATCGGAAGGCTCTGTATCTGCTGCCATGTTTATTTTTTCCCTTCCATAGGAAATGATCCATTGGGTAAATTTCTCTGGAGAGCGGACGGCCACAGTAGATGCCGTTATTGTTTTGGCACCATGCTCAAAAACTTTCATAACATCCCCATCTGTACTTACACCGCCTGTAAAATCAACCTTTAGGGAAGTATAAGCGGCAATCGTCCGTAACATATAGTAATTTTTGGGCTCACCCCTTTTGGCTCCATCCAAATCCACAAGATGTACCCGCTGGATACCACAGTTTTCAAATTCCTGGGCAATTTCAAGCGGATTGTTGGAGATCAACTCTTCAGTATTGAAGTCCCCTCTTCTTAGCCTGACACATTTTCCGTTAAGTATCCATATGGATGGAATGATTTCAAACATAATAAATTTGTTCTTGCTTCCTTTTAACAAGGTATTTTTCTTCCTGTAAATGGCATTGAATGAATGAAGGAATTTGAGCAATGAATTGCCATATTTTTTACACTATTCTGTCTCAATATAAGGAATTGGTTGGTTTTTTAATAATGATAAAAGGCTTGGATTGCGAATTGAGTTCGACTTCTGAAAAATTGCTATTCAATACTTTAACTTTGCAATCTTGCCATCACTGCCAGAGGCCCAAATTGATTCCTCAGTATGGCTTTTTTGAACATTATTGAAAACTTCATCTGAAAATTTTTCCCAGTGCTCTCCTCCATTTTTAGAAAAATCACTTCCATTAGCCCCCACAGTTATCAACCATTGATTTTTTGGGTAATAGCTCACCCCTGAACAAAACCCTGAAGGAGGGTTACCTTTAGGCTCTCGCCAGACCTGGCCGTCACTGGAAGAAAGAAATACATTATTTTCATTATTATCGGGGCTAGAATAATCTCCCCCTACGCCAATTAGGCTTTGGCGGCCTACTTTGTCCAAATCTGAAATCCCAAGATGGTATGCCCCATTTCTTTCACTAACAAAAATTTTTTCCCAGGCTGTACCCCCGTTTTTAGAAAAATAAATTTGACTTTGACTGCCGCCAGAGGAAAACCAAATTTCAGCACCTTTGGCAAAAAGCGAGGAACCTTTACCTGGTGCCTGTTCCGGATCTTCTACTATTGGGGTGTTGGTAAGATTAATCCAGGAATCTCCCCCATCAAATGTTTTTAGAATAAGCCATTGTCCCTCAACCGGTTCCCCAAATGCATACCCCTTATCTTCATTAATAAAGGTTATTCCATTTAAAATCGTATGGCTCGAACCTTGAAAAGTAGGATTCCACTTTTTCCCTCCATCGGTGGTTTTATAAATCATTGCAGGCATCCCGGCAGAAACTGCAATAGCGGTGATCGCATCAAAGGCTTCTATATCCAGAAAATTTACACTATCCAAGCCTTCTATGGTTCCTATTTCCCAGGCTTCCCCTCCATCAAGGGTTCTCATCCATAAACCTTCAGTGCCACAGGCCCATATGATTTCATCTGTAATGGGTGACAATCCCAAGATGTTCTGCTGGGTAGGAGTACTCAAAATTTCCCACCCTAAAGGGGAGGTCACCTCTACCGCCCTGGGGGAATCACAAGCAGAAACACCCACTAAAATTACCATTAGAAAACATATGGTGCTCCTAAATTTCATCCTATTCAAAAATGGTTTGTCAGATATTGAAAGCACCATAAAAACTTCCCGGAATTATGAAAAGTTTCCCCTATACTTCCTTTATTTTAAACGGGTAATTAAAGCATATTAACGGTAATATTTCAGATTTGATTTGCCCCTGCAAATATGCATCCCATTAATCCATAAAAGACTCTCTTAGGTACTTCGCCGTATAATTATCAGGATCCTCCTTAAGAGCCTCAGGTGTGCCTTCAAAGACAAGGTGGCCACCTCTTTCTCCTCCCTCAGGTCCCAGATCAATTACCCAATCTGCAGATTTGATCACTTCTGTATTGTGCTCAATGATGACAACAGAATGTCCTTCTTCAATAAGGGCATTGATGGAATGTAATAATTTTTTGATGTCATGGAAGTGCAAGCCTGTGGTGGGTTCATCAAAGATGAAAAGGATATGGTCTTTGTTTTTTCCATGGGTTTTACCCAAAAAACTGGCCAACTTCACCCTTTGGGCTTCCCCTCCGGAAAGGGTATTGGAAGATTGACCAAGACCAATATATCCAAGTCCCACCTCCTGTAGAGGTTGAAGCCGATGTAAAATGGCGTTTTTCCCTTCAAAAAATGCCATCGCCTCATCAATTGTCATATCCAAAACATCGGCAATATTCTTACCCTTATAGGTAATATCCAGGATTTCATTTTTAAAACGCTTGCCCTTGCAGGACTCGCAGGTTAGGAAAATATCCGCCATAAACTGCATTTCAATTTTTTGGGTGCCTTCCCCTTGACATGCTTCACAACGTCCTCCATCTACATTAAAACTAAAAAAAGCGGGTTTATACCCCCTTTGTTTGGCCAGGCCCTGATCTGCAAATAGAGCCCGAATAGAATCATAGGCCTTTACATAAGTAACCGGATTGGAACGGGATGATTTACCTATAGGGTTTTGATCCACAAACTCCACTTGACTTACAGACCTGTAATCCCCTTCCAGTTTGTCATACTTACCGGATTCATCGATCACGGTGCCCAGCATTTTACCCAGTGCGGGATAAAGCACTTTTTTAATCAGGGTGGATTTTCCGGATCCACTGACCCCGGAAATCACAGTGAGGGCGTTGAGAGGGATTTGAACGTCCAAATTTTTTAGATTGTTTTCCCTGGCTCCCTTGATGAGTATTTTATCCTTCCACTTCCGGTTGGCAGTTTTGACATTGATTTTTTCTTCCCCCTTAAGATATTGGGCAGTATATGATTTGCCCTGTTTCAGGAGTTCGGGTAGTTCTCCCTGGAAAATTAATTCTCCTCCATTTGTACCAGCGTCAGGCCCGATATCTATAATTTGATCGGCAGCCTTCATGATCTTTTCCTCATGCTCCACCACGATTACTGTATTGCCCAGATCCCTAAGGGACTTGAGCACGCTTATAAGGCGGTCAGAATCCCGGGGGTGAAGTCCAATACTGGGCTCATCCAAAATGTACATGGAACCCACCAGGGCACTTCCCAGAGAAGTAGCCAGTTTAATCCTTTGGTATTCTCCTCCAGAAAGGGTGGAAGTCAATCTATTCAGGGTGAGATAACCCAATCCAACTTTTTCTATGTATTCTAAGCGGTTCAGAATCTCCTTGAGTAACCTGTTGGCTGTCTTTTGCTCCGCGGTGCTGAGTTGGATATTTTGAAAAAATTCCAATGACCTTTCGATGGGCATCAAAACCAGATCTGTTATCGATTTATTATTGACTTTCACATAGGAAGCATCTTTTCTCAGCCGGGTTCCTTTGCAGTCTGGGCAGGTGGTCCTACCCCGGAAGCGGGAAAGCATCACCCGGTATTGAATCTTATGAACTTTACTTTGAAGAAAATCAAAAAATGCGTTTAGCCCCTTGAAATGTCTATTTCCAGTCCATAGTAACTCCTTATGGGATTCGTCCAACTCTTCATAGGGTCTGTGGATAGGGAAATCAAAATGGATTCCATTTTTGATCAGGGGGGCAGCCCATTTTTTAGTGGTTTCCCCCCGCCATGGTGCGATGGCCCCTTCATAAATGGAAAGTGACTTATCCGGTATAACCAGATCAGGATCAATACCCAATACGGAACCAAAGCCTTCACAGGTTCGGCAAGCTCCATAGGGATTATTAAAACTGAAAAAATTTACCGTGGGAAGCTCAAAGGACATCCCATCCAATTCAAACCGGTCACTGAATTTTCTGCTTTCCTTACCGGGGAAAAACACAAAACAATCCCCGTGTCCCTCAAAAAAGGCGGTTTGGACACTATCGGCTATTCTAAACTGGTTGTCCTCATCCTCTTTCCGAACCACTGCCCGATCAATTAGGATTTCATAAGGGCCCTCTGGAATTTCTTTTTCTTCCAATAGGTCTTCTACAAAATGAGCTTCCCCTTCCTTCAGCACTCTGGTAAAACCCTTTTGAAGCAGGATCTCCATTTCTTTTTTTATGCTCCGTTTATCACTCACTTGCAGCGGACAACTGACCATCACTTTATCCCCTTCATCGAAGCTGTGGATATAATCCACTACATCAGAAACCGTATGATGTTTCACTTCCTCACCACTTACCGGGGAAATAGTTTTACCTATTCGGCTAAAGAGGAGTTTTAAATAATCATAAATCTCGGTTGTCGTACCGACAGTAGACCTTGGATTTTTGGTATTAACTTTCTGTTGGATGGCAATGGCCGGGGAGACGCCACGGATATATTCCACATCAGGTTTTTCCATCCTGCCTAGAAATTGCCTGGCATATGAGCTGAGACTTTCTACATACATCCGCTGCCCTTCAGCAAAAAGGGTGTCGAATGCCAAGGAAGATTTTCCAGAACCCGAAAGGCCCGTCACCACGATCAGCTTATTTCGCGGGATGGCGACGCTCAGGTTTTTAAGGTTGTTTACCCTTGCGTTTTTGATGATAATGAATTTCTTGGGATCCAGATCCTCAAGTTGGGTAGTCATTACTGGCGCTGTCTCACTCATAACTTACAAAGATACCAAGTCAAGGGAGGAAATGATAATTTGCCAGCCCCTGAATTCCAAAAACCAGTGAATTTTTATTCGATTGAAAATTGAAGCATTTAGATCTTGAAGCGGCCAATTTACCTGACAGTTTTATTTCCACCACTATAAACCATGTTTTGTGGAAAAAAATGCACAAAACGGAATATCCTGCTACATTCACGAACAATAGAAAATGGTAAGTTTCTGGATAGAAAAGGTAGTAATTAGAAAAGACACGACAAAAGGAATATATCTCTAAGCAATTGATAATGGTTCAGCTGTTTTGGTACAAATATTGAGAATTTTAAAGCTTTTTTTATTTATTTCTCAAACAGGCTATTATTTTGTTTAAACTACCAATTCAAATGAAAATTTCGACAAAATCCCATTATCATAGGTATGTATGCTAAAAAAAAGCGGAATTTCATTGCGTTATGTGTTTCAATTCAATACATTTGAATTTAGCAACAATTGTTTCACCCATTAAAATCACAATATGAGATAGACTTCTACGTTATTTAAACGTCAGAATTTATGAACAAAAGGTTAGGACCTAAAGACAGTGAGCTAATAGCTCAATATAGAAATGGCAGCGAAGCTGCTTTCGAGGTGTTGGTAGATAAATATAAATCTCGAGTATATACGACGATTTATTTAATAGTAAAAGATGAAGGGGTAGCAGAGGATTTACTGCAAGATGTTTTCGTCAAAGTAGTGCATACCCTTAACTCTGACCGCTATAACGAAGAAGGAAAATTTCAGCCCTGGTTGATGCGTATAGCACACAATCTGGCAATTGATTATTTTAGGAAGAAGAAAAGGTACCCCTCTATCGTAATGGAGGACGGTTCCAATTTATTTAATACGCTTAAATTTTCGGATGACAATGTGGAAGACCTAACGGTAAAGGATGAGACCCACCGCATGGTCCGTCAATTAGTTGATGAGCTTCCAGAAGCCCAAAAGCAAGTGCTGGTGATGCGGCACTATATGGATATGAGTTTTCAGGAAATAGCTGATCAAACCGGAGTGAGCATCAATACTGCATTGGGAAGAATGAGGTACGCGCTTATCAATATGCGTAAAAAATTGAAACAAATAAATGTTGCCTATGACAAAATCTTTTACCCCAAATGACCTGGTAAGATATATTTATCAGGAAATGAGCGAGTCAGAAAGTGAGCAATTGGAGCATAATCTGCATCGTGACGAGGAGCTCATGCAAAACTACATTGACTTGCTAAGTGCAGTAGAGCACCTTGAAACACTCTACATGGAACCTTCAGAGAAGGTGGTTTCAAATATAAAAAAGAAAGCCAAGTCTATTGGACTTGAGAAAGTGTAATAACTAAAACCAAACTTTCAAAAGCCCCGGAAACTAAATTCGGGGCTTTTTTATGGCTATTCTTATCCCTTTTGCTTCCATAATCCTGTATCTTTACGGTTAAAATCCAAATTGCCCATGTTGAAAAAAGAAAGATACAAGGCTTTTATTGACTATTTTTCTACCCACATGCCTGTGGCTGAAACCGAACTCAATTATGAGACTCCCTTTCAACTTTTAATAGCTGTGGTCCTCAGTGCACAGTGTACTGATAAGCGAATCAATATGGTCACCCCGGCCATCTTCAGGGATTTTCCTAGTCCGGAACATTTAGCAGCTTCCAATTTTGATGAGCTTTTTCCTTATATCAAATCTGTATCTTATCCCAACAACAAAACCAAACACCTTTTGGGCTTGGCAAAAATGTTGGTGGAAGAATTTAACAGTGAAGTCCCCTCCACGGTCAAAGAATTGATCAAACTTCCAGGAGTTGGCAGAAAAACGGCCAATGTAATCACATCGGTAATTTGGAACCAGCCCAATATGGCCGTTGATACCCATGTTTTTAGGGTATCCAAAAGACTTGGATTGGCCCCGCAAAATGCAAAAACGCCATTTGAGGTAGAAAGGCATTTGGTAAGGCATATTCCAAAGGAACATGTCCATAAAGCCCACCATTGGTTGATCCTCCATGGCCGCTATGTATGCCTTGCCCGTTCCCCCAAATGTGGAGAATGCCAAATTTCCCATTTTTGCAGATATTTTGAGAAAAACAAAGCCAAAATAGAAGCAGAAAAAGATTTATTACCTGGTTCCAAAAAGTAAGGCATGTGCGGTATCAACCTGATAGTTAATTACCCAGAAAAGGGTGAAAAGGGAATCCAGAAAATGATGGAGGCAACCCGTCATCGTGGGCCAGACCATTCTAACTGGAAAATGGTAAGCCCCAATTTGATGCTGGCCAGCAACCGCCTTAAAACCATCGACCTGAATTCCTGGTCCAACCAACCCCTTTGTCTGGACGATGGCCAGATTTTTTTGGCTTGGAATGGGGCAATTTACAACTATGAAAACCTAAGAAACCGCCTTTTGGATAAAGCGGTAACCTTCGAAAGCAGGTCTGATTCAGAGGTATTGCTTCGTTGGATCCAGCATTTTGGCACCAAAGGCTTACAGGAATTGGAGGGCATGTTTGCAATTGCTTTCTTGGACAAAGCCAATCGACAATTGATTATTGCCAGAGATCCTCATGGGAAAAAGCCTTTATACTATCATAAGCAGGAAAACAAATGGTTGTTTTCCTCTGAAGCAAGGGCAATTGCCACCTCCGGCTTAATCCATAAAAGTCTTAATGAATCCCAATTTTTGCCTTTTTTCTACTACAGACATGCTTTTCCGGACCAATCGTTTTTTAGAAATATCCATCAATTCCATGCAGGGGAATTTTGGAAAATGAACTTTGAGGGAAAAATTTTGGAAAAAGGGAGTCTGGAAATAAAAAAAACAGAAATCCCCCTTCCCAATAAAAATAAATTTAGGGAGCTTTTATTGGATGCCCTCCTCAAACAAGGTTTTGCAGATGTCCCTGTTGGAATATTATTAAGTGGTGGAGCTGATAGTAGCCTTTTGTTGGATATCTGGCATGAGGAAACAGGGATCCCATTGCATACTTTTACTGCCACATTTGAAGCCAAATATTTAAGTCAATACCAAGACCCTAAGTATGCTTCCTGGGTTTCAAAAAAATACCATGGGGAACATCATGAAATTTGTATCACTCCAGAATCAATTTTGGAAAATTGGTCCAGTTATATCAAAGACTTGGATCAACCCATTGGTGATAGTGCAGGGTTTATCAGTTGGATGATTGCCAGAGAGGCCAAAAAAACGGTAAAAATCCTCTTAGGTGGAGCTGGTGCAGATGAGCTTTTCAGCGGATATAACAGGCACAAGGCCTATCGTTACTATCTTCAAAATAAAAAATGGCTCACTTCCTTTGGGAGCAAGGGGGAATGGTTGCCTTTGGGAAGAAGATTTAAGAAATTTCTAAATGCGCTTTCCGCATCTGAGCAAATTACTTACCTGAATTTTAGTGCTCTACAAAACATACCGGAAAAATCCAGAGGCCTTTTTGAGGCTTATTATCCAAATGAAAAGGACCCATACCTTTCCGCATTGGAATGGGACAGGCAATTTTACCTGCCCAATGATGTTTTAAAAATCCATGATAATGCCCTGATGGCCCATGGAATAGAAGGAAGGGCACCTTATTTGGATGGTGCCTTGCTGAGCTTGAGTAGATCTTTAAGTGAAGCCCAACATCTCTCCCTGGAACCAAAACAATGGATCAGGGAATTGCTGGAGGATGTAGGATTAAAAAAAGTAAGCAAAAGGAAAAAACTGGGCTTTGGCTTGCCAATAAGAGAGTGGTTGGAGAGTCATTCTGAATTCAAAAGAATGGTATTTGGAGAAATTAAAGCTTTTGAAAATCAATTTGGGGAATTATTTCCTGATGATATGCGTACTTTGTCTAAAAATCCGGAAAGCCATTTGAAAGACAGTTTTCTCCAAATTTGGAATGTATTTGTGTTGGCCAGTTGGATAAGGATCCATCAATTATGAAAGTCATCTATATCCATCAGTATTTTGTGACCCCACGAGAAGGAGGTGCGGTAAGATCCTATCACCTTGCCAAAGGATTGGTTGATGCCGGTATTGAAGTGGAAATGATTACCGCCCACAATAATCCGGAATACGATTTTAAAGTAATAGAAGGAATTAAAGTCCATTATTTACCGGTAGCTTATGACAACTCTTTTGGTTTTTTCAGAAGATCTTATGCATTTTTTTCTTTTGTCCATCTAGCAAAACAATTGATCAAAAAACTACCCAGACCAGACCTGTTATATATCACCTCCACCCCGCTGACCACGGGTTTTATTGGTCTTTGGGCAAAGAAGAAATTTGCCCTGCCCTACATTTTTGAGGTTAGGGATTTGTGGCCTGAAGCCCCCATACAGGTTGGGGCCATACAAAATAGATTTCTAAAATGGAGGCTCTACCATCTGGAAGCAAAAATTTACCGTCATGCCCTCCAGATTGTGGCCTTGTCTCCTGGAATCCGCCAATACATTCAAAAAAAGAGCCCACAGGCTTCCATCAACCTGATCCCCAATTTTGCAGACACTTCATTTTTCGACCCTGCTATGGCAAAGGGGGACAAAATTTTAAAGGTGCTGGGCTGGGATACAAAAAAGTTGACCATTGCCTATACGGGTGCCATTGGAGATGTCAATGCCGTGGAGGAATTATTGACTTTGGCAATGGAGGCAAAAAGGAAAAACAAAAATTGGCAGTTTGCCATCATGGGCAAAGGGAAGAACCTTTTTTCTCTTCAGCAAAAAGCCAAAAAAATGGAATTGGAGCACCTTGTTTTTTTACCATTTGGAAATAAAGGTGAGGTACGAGAACTGCTTTCCCTTACTGATTTGGCTTTTATCTCATTTGACCATTGGCCGGTCCTCCAAACCAATAGCCCCAATAAGTTTTTTGATTCCCTTGCCATGGGAAATGCCATATTGGTCAACCAAAAAGGTTGGTTGAATGAATTGGTCAAAAGCCATCAAATAGGGTATTATTTTGATATTAACAAAATGGACCTCCTTATTGACCAGTTGGAAAGATTGGAAAAAGACAAAAAAATGCTTCAGGGCATGAAAAACAGATCCAGAAACCTGGCAGAACTTTATTTCTCCAAGGAACTGACTGTAAAGAAACTTCTTTTCACCATCGCTCCCCAAAAATACCCCAGACCGGCTATTGACGAGGTTTATAACCTGACTGGGTAAATATCTTTTGGGAGTCCTTTTCCTTCATCAGCTCAGTAAGACTAATATCATTGTTGAACCGGTAATCATCCACAATATTCCAGCCCATCCATCGGCCCACCCGGCCCGGGGCATCCGGACTGATAATGTCTGTAGCAGGGGCTTCCCCGGTATACTTCCTGATTTCGAATGCATTGGTTTCATATATGGCCTCATTTTCAATTAGATGAGTCCAAATAAAAGCTTCATTGGCATAGCAGGCCTCCACTTCCTTTTCGGAATATCCAATAATTAATCTTTCAGGAGTGCAAGGGAGCATGGCTTTGGCAAAATGATACGCTTTTCCATAAAAAATCATCTCGGCCAAAAGGGTGTTTTCCTTCAGATTGCTTTCAATAAACCTGGCGGAAAGGGCGGTTATAATCATTGGCACCAAATGCTCCTGGGTATACCTTTCAGCAATGTATCGGGGAATTTCCGGAGGTTGGAACCGGTGTTCTGCAGGCAAAAAGTAATCCAAGCCAATAACAATCATCTCCTGATCCAAATAAAGATCAGAGGTAAAGCCACTTACAAAAGTGTAAACCTTTGGGACTTCAAAATCGGGATAATAATATGAAATGTGCTTGAAGGCATTTTCCAGAGATTTTTCGATTTCCTCCAAATCCTCAAATTGATTTTGGGTCTCTGTATAAAGCTCCTGAATCAAGGTGTCTGATTTTGTTTTGGCAAGGGATTGGATCAGGGCTTCCCTGCTTGGATATAGATCTTCCTGCAGGTATTTCTGAGTAAACCCAGGATAACTTTCCAAAAATTCTCCAATTTCTTCCTCATTTTCCGCTTCAAATAGCCCAGTTTCCAACCTTTCGATTTTTAGGTTTAAAGGGATATTTTGTACCTCAGGGGAGATTTGACAAGCTTTCTCCTCTTTTTTACAAGCTGCAAGGGTAAGCATCAGGCAGCAAAACAAAGTGAAATATAATTTCATAAATTATTCCCTTCAGGGTGATTTCCCACGTTATTCCAAATCAATTGAGTAATTTTGCCCATTAATTGGAGCCATAAACTTAAGCACGTGATTTGTGGTTCTCAAATCAAACCGATTTAATCATCAAAATTTTATGGCAGGTCATAATAAAAAGGTTTCTTTCTCAAAGAGCATCCCATTAGGATTATTTTTGATGGGGGGATTATTCCTTCTTTTTTCCTGTAAAAAAGATGACCCCATTCCCGGAACGGAAAGTTTAAGCCTTTTACAGATTATTTCGGAGGACCCCAATTTCTCCATAATGTCCGATGCATTAACTAAAACAGAATGGGCGGACACCTTGCAAGGGCCTGGCCAATTTACTGTAATGGCCCCAATAGACGAAGATTTTCAGCAAATGGGTATTGGACAATATGAAGACCTTCAGCCCCAAAAGTGGGACAGTTTATTGCAATACCACATCTTACCGGGGAATTATGAACTGGAACAATTGAATGGCATTGTGCCCACATTATTGGAAGGTCATTTCATCTTTGCGACCAAGGAAGAAGAATCAAAGGTTATCAATGGACAGGTGGGAATCCTGGCAGCCAATATTCCTGCGTCCAATGGTTGGATACATGCATTGGATGCTGTGATTACCCCTGCCACTTATTCTGTAATTGAGGTAATGGATGAAAATGGATTTTCCATATTTGTAGAGGCAGTTCAAAAAGCGGGCCTGGAGAATTTGCTTTCCGAAGATGGCCCATTTACCCTCTTCGTTCCAAGTGATGAAGCTTTTGAAGGTTATTTTGAGGCCCAGGGGATAAGCAAAGAGGGGTGGTTGGAGACACCAGAATTAACGGACTTTTTGCTTTACTTTATGTTGGATGGGGATTTGTCTGCAAAAGATCTTTCTTCAGGAAATTTTCCCACGCGTTTGGGATTGGAGGTATATATCAGCAAAATTACAGATAATGAAATTTGGTTGAATGGCCAGGCCCAGGTCACAATAACAGATCAGGATGCAGGAAATGGAATTATCCATGGACTTGACTCTATTTATTCTGCTCCGGATAAAACCCTTTTAGGTGAAATCACTGAAAATGAAGAAAGCTTTTCCGAATTTTTGGGGGCAATGAACTATTCAGGATTGTGGGAAGAATTGGATGAAGAAAAAGATTATACTTTGTTTGCTCCTACTGACCCGGCCTTTGCTGGTTATTATGCCACCAAGGGAATTACCGGTTATGAAGATATCAATTTAGAGGAATTAAGAGATTTGCTTCGGAATCATATTATCCCTGGCAAGGTTTATTCACAAGATTTTGGGGTCAATTTGCAAATTACCACCTTGCAGGGAGGGGAGCTTTCCCTAAACAGGGAAATGCTGCAGGCCAATGGTTATGGATTATGGGAGGATTATTACAATGTCAATGCTCTAAATGGGGTTATCCATGGAATTCAAGCCTTATTGGAACCCACTGATTATTAGGGGAAAATTGGGATTAGGGAATAAACCCTGATTAATTACTTCTCAGGTCCTGAACAAACTTTCTTGATTGTTTTAACCCAGGGTATTATTAGGTTTTTCTTTTTTCTAGGTTCCGGTATTGGGCAATTGGGTTTTTCAATGTCCCTCCCCTAGGCATATATGGAAATGGTTTTGTCTTATTTCTGAGTTCCTTTTTATTCTAAAATTGAAACCGGTTCAAGCATCCGGTCTGTTGGTCTCCAATTGAAATTGTTTTGGTTTAAGGTTAAATCAAAAACTTTCCCCAAATTTAGTGGGACAAATTTTAGAACTGACCGTGGAATACACGGAAAAACCACCACCAAATTATGACCATTTCTCCTTTGGACTGGGGCATTATCCTGGCCTTTTTTGTAATTTCCATGTTGATCGGGGTGTTTACCTCCAGAAGTGCAGGCAAAAGCAGCAAGGACTTTTTCCTTTCCGGAAGAAACATGCCTTGGTGGCTTCTGGGGGTCTCCATGGTGGCCACTACTTTTTCTGCAGATACGCCCAACCTGGTCACAGACATTGTCCGTAAAAATGGGGTTTCCGGTAACTGGGTTTGGTGGGCTTTTTTGCTGACCGGCATGCTAACCGTCTTTGTGTATGCCAAATTGTGGAGAAGATCTGAAATCACTACCGATCTGGAGTTTTATGAAATCCGCTATGGCGGAAAAGCTGCAGCCTTCTTGCGTGGATTCCGGGCAATTTATTTGGGCGTGTTTTTCAATGTAGTCATTATGGCAACTGTTTCCCTGGCTGCTATCAAAATCGGCGGAGTGATGCTGGGCCTGGAGCCCATTGAAACCTTGTTGATAACTGGGGTAGTGACGGTAATTTATAGTTCCCTGGGGGGCCTGAAGGGGGTATTGCTGACGGATTTTTTTCAGTTTTTTATAGCCATGGCCGGGTCCATTGGAGCAGCTTATTATATTCTTGATTTGCCCGAAATCGGTTCTTTAAATCAGCTATTCAGCCATCCCAATGTTTCAGATAAATTGAACCTTTTGCCGGATTTCAATGACATGAATCTGATCATCCCATTGCTGATCATGCCCATAGCCATACAGTGGTGGGCCACCTGGTATCCTGGAGCTGAGCCAGGCGGAGGGGGTTACATTGCCCAGCGGATGTTATCAGCCAAAGATGAAAAAAATGCGGTTGGCGCTACCCTTTTATTTAACATCGCCCATTATGCCTTGAGGCCCTGGCCTTGGATTATCATTGCGCTCTCTTCATTGATCATTTTTCCGCAAATCCAAGACATGCAAGCTGCCTTTCCCCATATGCCTGCCGACAAACTGGGTAATGACCTGGCCTATTCAGCTATGCTCACCTATCTACCCAATGGCCTAATCGGTTTGGTGTTGGCATCTTTGATTGCTGCGGTAATGTCCACCCTTTCCACGCACCTTAACTGGGGATCTTCCTATGTGGTCAATGATTTTTACTTAAGATTTGTAAAGCCAGAAGCAAGTGAAAAAGAATTGGTGGCCACGGGAAGGATCTCAACTGTGGTACTTATGGTTTTGGCAGCTTTATTGGCTTTGGCTCTTTCCAATGCCCTGGAAGCGTTTAATATCCTATTGCAAATTGGAGCCGGAACTGGATTAATTTTTATTCTCCGTTGGTTTTGGTGGCGGATCAATGCCTATACTGAAATTTCAGCCATGATTATTTCCTTTTTGGTAGCCCTCTTTTTTGAAGTTTTCAATCCGCGTTACGAATGGATATCCATTCCCGATAACATGGCTTACCTCAAACTCCTCTTTGGCGTAGGTATCACCACGATTACCTGGCTGGCAGTTACCCTGCTCACTCCTCCTGAAAAAGAAAGTATCTTATTGGCTTTTTATAAAAAGGTCCACCCTGCCGCCTATGGGTGGAAAAAGCTATTGCATAAATACCCCAAAGAAAAGGTTGAGCAAGGCCAACTACCATTGGAAATAGGCTTGATGCTGACGGGTTCTATTGCTATCTATACCACCTTATTTGCTATCGGTTTTTGGGTATATGGCCAAATTATAGCAGCAGGCCTGGCCACTTTGGTCAGCATTATTGGTTTTGTGATCCTATTTAAGAACTGGAAAAAGATCAGGTTTTTGTAACAGTGAAATTGCCATTTGAGGAAAACCCTTCAAGGATTACTTTAAACAAACCACCATCTTACCGAACCATTGGGTTAAACTTACTTATTGAAGTTTAATTTTCTAATATGCTTAGTTTTGTTCAACCCCAAAAGGGGTTGGAAAGATTTCATAGTCCAATAAACCTCGGGTTTCACCCGAGGTTATTGATGTTGAAGCCTTAACAGGCTTCTTTAAAGCTTTTTTATATTGATAATAGATAAAAAACCGATTCCACTTTTTCAAAATTACAATTGGTTTAAAGTTACCATGTAAATAAAAACCTCTCAAGCCTGTAGGGCTTGAATAAAAATAACCTCGGGAGCATCCCGAGGCCTTTTAGGATCCTCTCCCCTTCCAACTCTGTAGGAGTTGAACATTGTTTGGACTTAATTAATCTAAATCCCTATGGCTGAAACACTACTGTTTGTGAGGTTTGCCCAAAATTGCCCAAAAACCCGATGGCCAGATAATCATAATGATTTTCCAAAAACTGTTTAAACACAAATACCTCCCCATCAAGGGAAGTTTCCGCATATTGTGTCTGAAGGGCTTTCCAGCCAGTTCCATCAAAACCATAAAGTGCAACCGCTTTGGCCAAATACGCATTCCCTATTCTCACCTGAAGGCCCTGGGAAGACAAATGTTTACTTTCAAGTTCAGGCACCAGTTGATCAAAAACCTCAGCAGGATGAACAGATTTAGGGGGAGTCAGAACAGGCTGTTGGTAAACCGTATTTTCCAGCACATCGGCCACATCCCGGTTAAGCCCCATCAATGATTTGGCCCTAAAAAACACATTACCGGCTACTTGGGGATACCTTCTTCCCCAGGCTACCTGCCGGGAAAGCTCCAACTTGTCATTCCATGATTTATCCTGGTTATTTCTGACTTTATAAGCTCCATTTCCCAGGTACAACCGGGTTCCATGGGAATGATCTGCCCACCATTGAACCAATTCCCGGTAAGCAGCCTCCGGAAAATCCATACTCCAGTAAATCTGGGGAATAAGGTAATCCACCCATCCATTTTTCATCCAGGTCAAAGGATCCGCATAAAGGTCATCATAATTGGTATGACCCGCTTTGGTGTCCGAGCCTTTGGGGTCTACAGATGCATTTCGCCAAACCCCAAATGGGCTAACCCCAAATTGTACCCATGGTTTTTTCTCCTCAACCAGGTTATTAACATTTCTAATCAAATCGTTGACATTGGATCTCCTCCAATCTCCCAAGGATAGGTCCTTTCCATATTTTTGGTAGGCCAATTGGTCATTAAAAGTCAAGCCGGAAACTTTATAGGGGTAAAAATAATCATCGAAGTGGACTCCATCTATTTTGTAATTTTCAACCACCTCGCCAACTATCTCCAACATATGATTTTGTACAGAAGGTAAACCAGGATTGTAATAATATTTCCCTGCATATTCCACCATCCATTCCGGATGTTTGAAGTAATCATGGTTGGGGCTTAACTGATCGGTATTGAGGTCAGAAGTTGCCCGGAATGGATTGAGCCAGGCATGAAATTCCATCCCCCTTTGATGAGCTTCTTGTATCATCCAGGTAAGTGGATTCATTGCGGTATTAGGGGATTTGCCCTGTTTTCCAGTTAGATATTTGGACCAGGGAGCATAGTGGGAAGGATAAAAAGCATCCCCTGAAGCCCTGATCTGTACAAATACCGCATTGAAGTTTCTTTGTTTATAAAAGTCCAGGATTTGAATGAAGTCCTTTTGCTGTTGGGCAAAGTCATCCTGTGGGGAAACCGGCCAATCAATATTGGCAATGGTAGCAATCCAAACTCCTCTCAATTCCCGCTTTGGGGCCTCAAAGGCAGGAAGGGCCTTTTTTTCTTCCAGTTTGGTAAGTTCCTTTTCCTCTTCCTTTGGTTTTACCTCTGGGGAAGAAACTTCAGGTTTCGGAGACCAGGGTAAATGGACCCTTGAAATATTCTTATTGCTTGCACAAGCGGTCAACAAGCAAATCAGCAATAGAAGGCAATTATTTCTTAACATCATAATGGATCGAAGGAGGCCAAAAATAGGGCCAAAGGTCAATTTGAATTTTCAAATTTAACCGTATTGATCAAATTCATCATGTCCACCTTGATAAATTCTATTACTGGGGCCAGGGAATCATTTTTTACTGCAGTATTGAAATACAGTGCCCCACGGAGGAAATTTTGGGTAGAATCGGTTACAAAAAACTGAAACTGGGTAGGCACCTCACCACTTAATTCTGCCACCACGCCCGTATAGCCATTTGGTGTTTTCAGCACGGATTCCTCTATGCTATAAGCTTTGATCTGGTGCTTGGCAGTAAGGTTTAAGGCATCATTGAGGTAGCTCCTAAGGGATTTTTCTCCCCCCTTTATCTCTTTATAGGTCAAGTGGACTTTTGCCCCAAAATTTTTATAATTTAAATTGATCCAGTGTTTTTCATCCAAATTAAAGCTATCCGCCTCCACAGTGCTGTAGGTGGATTTTTCAAAATCGTAAGGATAGGGACCGTTCAGCTTTTCATATTTTGGTTTTGGTAAATCAATGCGGTTAAACCCCTTAGGCTTGGGCAGATAGGTACGTTCACAAGCCAGAAAGA
The DNA here is from genome assembly GCF_030409905.1 of Echinicola jeungdonensis. NCBI lineage: Bacteria > Pseudomonadati > Bacteroidota > Cytophagia > Cytophagales > Cyclobacteriaceae > Echinicola > Echinicola jeungdonensis. The sequence goes on along the minus strand of NZ_JAUFQT010000001.1, from coordinate 1,800,244 downwards.
TGAAAAACAATAAAAACAAGCAATTACTTCTCCAATTCATAGGAACCAAAGATAAAAAATAGATCAGACTCCCCTATTTTCTATATAAAATTTTGCCAATTACATTAATTATTTGCCTGATATTGACGAAATTAAGGAGGTAATTAACCAAACAACTTTACCTATGAAAAATTTTATCAAAAGCTTGACAATGCTGAGCTTGATTTTTATTTGCACAGCGACGACGCTTCAGGCGCAAACCACTATGGAGGAATTTTTGGCCAAATGGGACAACATGAAGGCCTATACTTTGGAATTGGTGGAAGCCATGCCTGAGGACAAGTTGGACTTTAAGCCCTCAGATGAAGCGAGAAGTTTCAGGGAATTGGTCATGCATATTTCCGGAGGTACGGTGATGATGTCCAATAATTTCATTGAAAAAAGGGATCCAGGTTTTGACCTCGAAAAAGCAGATTTGACTAAAGCGGAATTGGTAGAAATGGTAGGAATGGCCATGGATTTTGGTAAGGAGAGTTTCAAAATGCTTACCGAGGAGGAACTTTCAGAAAAAGTGGAAGTATTTGGTAACATGATTACCCGAAGACAAGCTTTGGGTTTAATTGACACCCACAACGTTCATCACCGTGGTAACTTGGTGACCTATTTAAGATTAAACGATATTAAACCCCCTCAATTCAGGGCTTGGTAAAGACCCTATTAAAACCTTATTGGGGTAAATGCTTCAATTCATGTCATTTCAATGGAAGGGGATCGATATTAATTCCAGGTAACCTCCTTTTGTTGAAATGACATTTTTATGTCTAATGTTTTTTCAATTGGAAACTTGTTAAGGCTTCTACAATAATAAGTGACAATTCGTGGACCAATTCATTTTACCAAATGGCAAACCTCACCCTCCTACTTTCAAATTTTCCAGAAATTGAATTAAAGCCTTTTGTCCATACGGATGGGCATCCCAAACCGGGCCCCGGTAAAGTTCATCCCTAACCAAAAACTTGATATAATACTTGACCACAATTCTATCTTTATCAATTGAAGAAGCTGAATTCACACCCATACTTTCCATCAAATCACCTTCGCGGCCTTCCACCCGCATCAGCACAAACTGAATCCTTTCATCCAACAATTCCTCTTTTGATTTTATAGTGCTTAGATAAACCACTTCGTGGGGATAATGTTCCTCCATTATCCTTTCCAGTCCAGCTTTTTCAGCTTGTTGTTCGGCTTGAATGGCTGCTTTTGACCTTCCGATCAAATCATACCTGTAAGAAGTCAAAAGGGCAGTTTGTCCACTGGTCCCGGAAAGGGGCACCCCCAGTTTAAACATATTCAGGTTTAAAGGATTTCTGGCCAAAAAATTTCCCGAAACATCCCCACCGCCACTGGCACCACCTACCAATGGGGGCAAAAAAGTAGGCACTTCCAAAGGCATAAGGTTTTGTGATTTTTGGGAAGCTTCTTTTGCTATTAGTTTTTCGCTTAATTCCTTCAATCCTTCTGCTTGAACTGACCAATTTTCCCCTGCGGAAATGATATCACTTTTTCCATTAAAGGGAATAATATTCAAAAATACCTGACCACTGCTTTTTCTGGTAAGCACCACGATATTACTGATCTGCCGTTGCTTAAATTGCTGAGCATATTGGCCCTGAATTTCCTCTGAAAGTGTTATTTCCTCCAATTCATAATAGGCCACGGGGTCCCCTCCTGCCTCCACCAAATCCGGGTGTATTTCCTGAGCAATACTTTTCCAATCAATAACTGGCCTGGCATCTGGAGCAGCCGAAATAAGGACAACTGCTTTTCCATCCAGAAAAAAAGGAGGAACAGTATTTTGGCAAAATGTTTGAAAGATGGTAGAAAGCCATAAAAATAGGACCGCAATATATTTCATAGGTATGATGGTTCGAAAAGGCTAAATTAGTATTTTAACAACAATACCAGATGATTAATCCTGATATTCCCATGAAAACGCCAAAAATCCTGCCTTTATTGCTTTTTGTACTTTTTCCTTTGTTGATCCAAGGACAAATAATCGACAGGGAGCAGCTTCTCCAGGACATCAAATATTTATCTTCCGACGAATTACAGGGAAGAAAGCCCCTATCTGAAGGCAGTAAAAAAGCACAAAAATATATCAAAAAGCGGTTTAAAGACCTGGAGCTGACCAGTCAATATCAGAATTACACCCAATATTTTTCTTTTAATAATGGTGGAAATAATATTGTGGATGCGGCCAACATCATTGCTTTTATCCCGGGGGAAAAAAGTCAAAATATCATTGTCATCACTGCGCATTATGACCATTTGGGAAAACAAGACGATAAAATTTATAATGGAGCCGATGATAATGCTTCCGGAACTGCTGCCCTTATGGCCATGGCCGCCTATTTTAATGAAAACAGACCCCATCACTCCCTTATTTTTGCTGCATTGGATGCCGAGGAAATGGGACTTCAGGGTGCAAAGGCCCTGGTGAATGATTTTCCTTTTTCCCTGGATCAGGTCATCCTGAACATCAATATGGACATGATCAGCAGGAATGATAATAATGAGTTGTACGCTTCCGGAACCCAACATTACCCCCAGCTTAAACCCATTTTAAAAGAGGCATCTGAAAGTGCTGCTGTAAAACTTCGCTTTGGACATGATATTGCCAATTCCGGAAATGATGACTGGACCCATGCTTCTGACCATGCTGCTTTTCATGACAAGGGAATCCCATTTATTTATTTTGGGGTAGAGGACCATGAAGATTATCACCAACATACGGATGATTTCGAAAAAATTGACCCTGATTTCTATTTTAACGCTGTTGATTTAATTTTGAATTGTACTAAAGCATTGGATGAAAACCTTTGATTACTTTTTCATTTTAGAAATGGAAAATAATAGATTTCATTTTAGCCAATGGAGAACCAATTCTCCATTAATGTAATTCTTAAGTAGAAGCATCCAATGGCCTACATATGTTCAATCAAAACCCTAATTTAAAAAGTAGTTCAAAACAAACCATTTCCCTGGTATTGTCTGGTGGGGGGGCCAGGGGAATGGCCCATATTGGGGTGATTGAAGCATTGGAAGAGGCGGGTTACCAAATTGGATCCATTGCTGGATGTTCCATGGGGGCTTTGGTGGGCGGTATTTATGCCCGGGGGAAATTACAGGATTATAAAGAATGGATTTGCAATCTGGACCGGATCGATGTGTTTTCCCTGATGGACTTTACATTATCCACCCGTGGATTTATCAAAGGCAATAAAGTTTTTCAGGAAATCAAACCCTTTATTGGAGATGAGCTAATTGAGGATCTCCCCATCCCCTTTGCCTGCAATGCTGTTAATATCACCACTGGAGAGGAAAAAATTTTTAGTTCTGGCAGTTTGATGCAGGCCATCAGGGCTTCTGCGGCCATTCCAACCATTATTCAGCCTTTTTTATTGGAGGGAGAATTTTATGTGGACGGCGGTGTGATGTCGCCCATTCCCCTTGCACTGGCCAAGGATTTTAAACAAGACCTAATCATTGCCTCTGATGTCAATGCGCCTATAGCTTGCCAGGTTACAATTAATTCCCAAAACCAGCCAAAACCCCTTATTTCAGTTCCCGCGTGGGTTGTGGATTATAAAAACAAAATGGCCAAATTCCTTCCCCAGGAAGAAAAAGAAAAGCCCAAATTGCCCAGTTTTTTGGACCTGATGAACCTTTCCTTTGACCTGATGCAGGACCGCTTATCTGATTATATAATTCAGACGTATTCCGTGGATGCCGTCATTCAAATGTCCCGGAAAATTTGTGGTACCTTTGAATTTTACCGGGCAAAAGAAATCATCGACATAGGAAGAGAACAGACCTATGCCACCTTAAAACAGTTAAATCCATGAATATCCAAGCACTCAACCAATTGCTGGGAAACATAGATATTTACCTGCTGGACCAAATTTTAAAGGGAAGGTTTGACCAGGAAATGAAAATCCTGGATGCAGGATGTGGGGAAGGAAGAAATCTGATTTATTTGATAAAGGAAGGATACCAAGCTTTTGGGGTAGATCAAAACCCTACAGCCATCCAAATGACCAGAACATATGCCAAAACCATCAAGCCTAAATATGATGTCTTCCGGTTTCAAGTAGCTCAAGTGGAAGACTTACCCTTTCACAAAGGTGCTTTTGAAGCAGTGATCAGTTCGGCAGTACTCCACTTTGCCCAAAACAAACCCCATTTTTTTAAGCAATTTGATGAAATGATGCGGGTTCTTCAGCCGGAAGGGATCCTATTTCTCCGAATGACCACCGGTTTTGGGGGAATGCAGGAAAGAGCCATCGAAAAAGAAGGTGGAGTATACGTATTGCCTGATGGTTCTCAACGGTTTTTAATGACAAAATCCATTCTGGAACAATTGGAAGAAGAATATAATCTTCATCATCTGGAACAGCCCAAATCGGTATTGGTACATGACCAAAGGGCCATGGGGGTATTTGTTATGCAAAAAGGAACAAAAACCAACCAAATGACATAACACTTTTTGATATGGATTTACAGTATATTCTAGAATTGATCGGAACTTATTTCTTTGCCGTATCTGGTGCCCTGGCCGTTCAGGACCGGGAACATGATGTGTTTGGTGCGGGTTTTACGGGGTTTGTTACTGCCATAGGAGGGGGGAGTCTGAGGGACATGTTGCTGGGAAGCTATCCTTTGGCCTGGATTGCAGATATTGGATTTCTTTATACCATTTTGGCCGGTATCCTGAGCACGCTTTTTTTCTTTAAGTTCCTATCCAGATTAAGAAAAACACTTCTCTTTTTTGATTCCATGGGCATTGCCCTATTTACGGTTTTGGGAGTTGAGAAGGCCTTAAACCTAGGGGTAAGATGGGAAATTGCCGCCATTATGGGCATGTTTTCAGCCGTAATGGGGGGGGTGATCCGCGACACCCTGACCAATGCCACTCCGGTACTTTTCAGAAAGGAAATCTATGCCACTGCCTGCCTTGCCGGGGCTTTTATGTACCTGATCTTACGCAATTTTGGTGTAGAAAGGGATATCAATCTATTGGTAAGCTTTTTCCTGATCATCGCCATCCGTCTGATCGCCGTGCGCTACAAACTCAGCCTCCCAAAGTTAGGATGGAAGAAGTAAGTTTTTGGGGTTAAAAGGTTGAAATGTTGGAAAGTTTTAAGGTTGGGGCAGAGTTGGTTTGGAAGATTGTCTCCCGAAGATTCAGCATTATTAACATTAAACAACCCGTATTCCTATGGGCCCTATGTCCTTATTGTGGTAAAACCAATTAATGCCGTAGGCATGGTAAATATTGTAAGGGTGGGTTTCAACCCGCTAAAAAAAATGCGGAAATCAACCATAAATGCTGTAGGCATGATCCATATTAATACGCGCATCCACTGTTTAGAAAAAGTTTGGAGACAGGAAAAAGGAAAATATCGGCCGTGCCGATGGCACTCGCTGGTACCAAGCATAGTCCCATTCCCAGGGATGAATCCCTAGGTTACAGGATGATTCGTGCCTATGGCACTTTGAATGGATTGCAATATTTAAAAATATGTATATCCGCAATGACACCAGTAGCCAAATAAATTAAAAGTGACAGTTAGTGTCAATAGCTTTAGTTAAGTTATTACTCTGTATAAATTGGGTCAAAATAAACGGTTTTGACCATGAATATAATCAACTTCATTAATCGGTTTCCTGACGAGTCTTCCTGTATTAAGTTCCTTAGAGAACAAAGGACAAAATCGGGCATCATTTGCAAACGGTGCAGCTGTAACCGTCATTATTGGCTTGAAAACAAGAAGTCCTTTCAATGTGCTTCATGTGGGTTCAGGACCAGCATCAAGAGTGGTACTGTTATGGAAAACAGCAACCTTCCAATTAGGACCTGGCTGCTGGCCATGACCTTCATAACCGCCACTAAGAAGAGCTTCAGTGCCTCAGAGCTACAAAGGCAGCTTGGGATGAAGCGGTATGAACCTGTTTTCAGGATGTACCATAAACTCAGGAAGGTCATGGGACAACGCGATGATATCTATAGGCTTGAGGATATGGTAGAATATGATGAGGCCTTTGTAGGAAAAGCCACCAAAGCCAAATCCCAAAACAAGCTCAAAAGAGGCAGGGGCAGTCAAAAACAGTCCATTGTAGCGGTAATGGCCGAATCGACAGTTTTAGAAAACCCTGAATCCGGAAAGCTTGAAAAGAGCTGTAGATATTTTAAAATGAAGAAGATAAAGAACTTAGAGGCAAAAACAGCCCAAGGTCTGGTCAAAGAATTCATTGATCAGGACTCAGTGCTTCAAACAGATAAGAGTACCACCTTCTCAGATCTGGGTGACTGTATTGAGGTTCATGTCAGAGAGGTCTCTGGAACTGATAAAGGCCATTTTAACCTCAAATGGGTTCATATAGCCATAAGTAATTTAAAGAAACAGCTGCAGACATACCATATGATAAGTGAAAGGATGATGCAAAACTATCTTGATGAGTTTAGTTATAAGCTCAACAGAAAATATTTCGGTCAAAAACTTTTTGACCGGCTCATTATTGCTTCCATTTATCCTTACTGGCATGATTGCGGATAATCATAATTTTAAAAATTAAAAAATTCAAAGATTGGCTTTCATAGATACAGACAAGGTTACATTCCAAACAAAATTTTTCATTTTACCTTACCAGGAGTACAAATTCAGTCCATTGGGATTCGGGATTCCAAATCCCGAATAGCTGCATAGACGCCCCTACTGTGACCTAAAATCCTGTGTGGTTAATTAAATTCCGGAAAGCAAATTGACAGACCCCAGCCCTGAAAGGGCGAAAAAATTCAACCCGGGGTAGAGCCCCGGGCAAAGTAACTGGACGAAATTTTAAACAAAAAAAAAGCTATGAATAGTACCCATAGCTTTAGTCAATTAACAATAAACCCAAAATAACCTGCTGTAGAGGAAGGATTCGAACCTCCACGGGGCGGTTAGGCAAACACGAGCTCGATATTTGCTTTTTCCCGGAATCCCCACCTCTGAGACAGAGAGGCATGTCTGCCAGTTTCAACACCCTACAGTATGTAAGCTTTTAAGCGCTTTTCGCTTTGCTTTATATTACAAATGTAATACAGCTTTACTTACGTTACAAATATCATAACAAATAAATTTAATTTTTACAGTAAATTTAATTTTTAGATCTTTTTACAAACAAATCAGCAATATTAGATTAAAAATACAAGGCTTGATTTTATTTTTGATAATCCCATAAACCGCTACAATTCAGGATGTAAAGCATTTTAATGTCGAAATGTTGGTTCAGGTATTTGTTGCATGTCCCGAATATGACGGGTCAAGTTGCTAAAAAAAGAATGCATAGGCATTTCATATATGGTAAGGGCGGGTTTTAACCCGTTCAATGAAACGCTAAATCACCCAGAAATGGCGTAGGGATGCTCCATATTAGTGTTGGTATTTACCTATGTATATCATGATAATAATATCGGAAGTGCCGATGGCACGCTGTGGAACCGAGTATTTTCATTTTCCCAGGGATAAATCCCCAGGTCACCCTATTTTTCGTGCCTTTGCCACTTGGAAGAGGTTGGAAGATTTGAAGATTAACTCCCGTATGTTCGGCATTGAAATTGTTAAACAATTCCTAATCCAATGTGACCTATGCCCCTATGTGCTTATTTCTTTATCAAAAAAAGCTATCCCCTCTCCTAATCACCTCCGTTTTTCAACTTTGTATTGCCTTATGGGTATTTTTAAGGTAAATTATGGTTAGGTTTTCACCTCAAATTATGGCTTACAATACCTACATCGCAGACCGCATCAGCAGGGCCTTGTCCCAGGCCAACCAAGTTTTTGAAGCAAAGAAAATGATGGGCGGGCTTTGCTTTATGGTCAACGACAAAATGTGTATCGGTGTCCATGAAGACCGTATCATGGCCAGAGTAGGCCCCGACCAATATGAAGATTGCCTTGCACAACCAGGTTGCACAGAAATGAATTTTACGGGCAAACCCATGAATGGATTTGTGTTCGTGGAGGGGCAAGCTATTGTTACGGATAAGCAATTAACCTATTGGTTGGAAAAATGCCTCAATTATAACCCGATTGCAAAATCCAGTAAAAAACGCTCTAAAAATTAAAAACCGGATTATGGAGTTATATGTCGGCCAGAAAACATCCCGAAGCTTAACCATCACTCCCGATCATGTCCGGAAATATGCGGAAATCAGCGGTGACCAAAATCCCTTACATTTTGATCCTGATTTTGCTGGAAAAACCAAATTCAAAAAATTGGTAGCCCAGGGAGGCCTAACCACTGGATTATTGCATGCTTTGGTGGCCATGGATATGCCCGGTCCAGGCACAGTATTCCTAAGCCAAAACTGGAAATTTACCGCCCCGGTTTTTATTGGAGATACCATTACCGCAGAAGCGGAAATCAAAAGCCTCCACCCGTCCAAACCCGTTACCCAATTGGCCGTAAAAATCACCCGCCAGGATGGCACCCTTGTCCTTGAAGGGGAAGCCTGGTGTTATACTTTTGAAAATCCTTAAGATGCCCTCAAAAAAATATGTCCTGCCCATCATCGTCATTTCCCAATTTTGCTGCACCAGCTTATGGTTTGCAGGGAATGGGGTAATGCCCTATTTGGTGGATTATTTCCAATTAGGAACTGGAGCACTGGCACATTTGACTTCGGCGGTTCAGTTGGGTTTTATTACCGGCACATTGATTTTTGCTTTACTGACCATTGCAGACCGATTTAGGCCTTCCAGGGTATTTTTTATCAGCGCACTCTTAGGAGCAACTATTAATTTGGGCACCCTGTGGGAAGGAAATACCATGTTCAGTTTGCTGGCCATCCGCTTTTTGACAGGATTCTTTTTGGCGGGAATCTATCCTGTGGGGATGAAAATTGCTGCCGATTATTTCAATAAAACATTGGGCAGCTCTTTGGGATTGTTGGTCGGGGCATTGGTTTTGGGAACGGCTTTTCCCCATTTCTTGGCGGGGTTTTCCGGCAGTATTCCCTGGGAATGGGTCCTGATTTTGACCAGTTTACTTTCTTTGGCTGGGGGGCTTTTAATGGTCCTTATCGTGCCCGATGGCCCTTACAGAAAACCCTCCCCAACCCTGGACCTGACCGCCTTCTTCCAGGTATTTAGTAAGGACCAATTCCGATCAGCAGCTTTTGGTTATTTTGGGCATATGTGGGAATTATTTTCCTTTTGGGCTTTTATTCCGGTGATCCTAAGGACCTACTCTTCCTCCCATCCAGATGCCCAATTTAAAATTTCCCTATTGTCCTTTTCCATTATCGGAATTGGAGGCTTGGCCTGTGTGATCAGCGGCTATCTTTCCCAAAGCCTAGGTACCAAGAAAGTGGCCTCCACCGCCCTGGGTTTATCAGGATTATGCTGTCTTTTATCCCCATTGATGTTTAAGGTCCATTCCCCCTTGGCACTCATCCTCTTTTTGCTTTTTTGGGGCATGATGGTCGTTGCGGACTCTCCCCTATTTTCCACCTTGGTGGCCCAAAATGCCTCCAGTTCCATCAAAGGCACTGCCCTGACCATCGTCAATTCCATTGGCTTTGCCATCACCATTATCAGTATCCAGTTGATCAACTTGCTGCAACACTCCTTAAATCCACATTACCTGTATTTGGTTTTGGCCTTGGGGCCTGGTTTGGGCTTGATTGCCTTATATAGCAAGAATGACTGAATAGGTTTCGCGCAAAGCCGCCAAGTGCGCTAAGAGTTTTTGTCTTATAAAAAACCAATGCCTTATCAACTTAACGTCATGGCGAGGGAGGTCCCAAGGCCGACCGCAGCCATCTCCTATTAGAGGTCGAAAAGCATTTTGCACGTAAAGGTGCGAAGGAGGTTTGTACCTTGTACTGTGTCAATCATGATCCTAAAATCTTGCTACTTGATACTAAAAATGTTATTATGAACTAGTTTTTTCCACCATACCGCAGGGTGAAGTGCTTTTTAAAAAACCATTTTTTGGTTAAAGGCATTTTTTGGGAAGGAATGTAGAGATTTTATGGTGGTAGAGGATAAAAATAGCTCTAGGTATTCAAACCCAACAAACAATAAGCAGATGGGTTTGTAAACCTTTGGTTTACAGATAAACAAGTTGGCGGTAATTTGATGAAAACCACAGAAGAACATAGAATTAAAGTTAAAGAAATTGCTGATTTAGCTTTCGCAAATGCTGTTAACTCTGCGGATTTTAAGAAGCTAATTGGAACTCACCCGAAAGATTGGGACGAAAATATTCAAGAGAAATTTATAGAAAAAGTTCACGAAGGATTTAAAAAATCACAAAATTTACTTGTACAAGAAGTTTTAGTAAATCAAGAACTTTTAAGACAAAAAAAAGAAGAACTAAAAGAGACAAGGCGGAAACGAGAAACTGAAAAAACAGAAAATATTTCGATTGAGATTGAGGTCTTGGAACAAAGGTTGTCAACTTTTTCACATATCGCAGACGGAATTGCTTGGCAACTTATTAGCGGAGAGATTCACATAGCGAGAAGGTTTCATATTGGCGAGAATTCTTCGAAATTTCTTGATTCTTCAAATATTGAGCACGCTAAAAAGGTAGTTGACGAAATAAATAAATCACCTTTAGATTTTGCATTAATTTCTGATTTGACAAGTTTTGTACAAATAGGAGATGTTCTTATCAAGAATAAAAACTTGGTTGGCATCATGGAATTAAAGGAAGGAAAAGTCAATGACCAAATCAAAGACTTTTTCGATGAATTAAAGCAAAATGATACTGCTGTAACGGAAGACTTAATAAATAATAAATTTGACGAAAAAGCTGCGAAACAAGCAAAGAGAATGCAACGTCAAATATTGCGAGCAGAAAGAGCTACTGAAGTAATGAATACAGATGCTGGAATTGACCCTGTTTCGGAAACACCAATTAAGATTTCTACACCAACAATTAAAACAGAGGGATATCAAGAAGAGTTTATGAAACTTAATAATATTCTCGAAACAAAAATTTGGGCTTATACAGTAGTTGAAAATTGTCTTCACATTGGTATGTATAGAGACAAAGGAATTGCAATGGCAGGCTTCGCTATTGAAGAAATTCTAAAAAAGGAAACAGAAAACTTTATTATCATTGATTGGCTTTCAATCACAAATAATTTATCTCAACCAATTTTTGCAAAACCTTTCCCGCCCGACTTTATAGTAGACGTTTTAACAGGTAAAATAAAAATCATTATGGGGCTTAATTTGGACAATCTAATTGAGTTCTTTAATATTTTAGGAATTAAAACAAGATGGTTGACTAAAAAAGAAACAGCAAAAGCAAAACAAAAAGAAGTTAGAAAAGGAATGGTAGTAGTAAATAATAGAGCAATTTCAATGACATTACCAAATTTAGGTGGAGAAGCTATAATGTCAGGTGGAATAATTTCTAAAATTTTATATGACAACATTTTGCCAAGTAATATGGCTTTATCACTATTATCAACTGAACCGGAAAAATTATAAAAACTACCGCCAATCGAGTAGCCCGACCTGAGCCAATCGGCTCAGGTTGAGGCTCTCACACCACCATACGTACGGGTCTCGTATACGGCGGTTCACTGGATTGTAGGTTGCGTTTTGAGATAGTAAGAAAGCATCGATTCATAACCTTTTCTTCTCAAGCGTGACAAGGTGATAGTAGTAATCAGGATCGGACTCTGAGCTACTGCCCATCCTCCTTTTCTGGTTCTACTCCATGCGTAGGCATGGTCTTGATCAACTCCCAATCTGATCAGATTTTTACGTTTCCGCTCGGGCTTCTTCCAGTCGTGCCAGATACAGTATCGAAGGCGGTTTCTTAGCCATTCATCGATGGCTTTTAGCTTGACTTGGATACTGGCCAGGCGGTAATTGTTTACCCATCCCCGCCAGACCTCTGCCAGCTTTTTCAACCGTTCCTCTAAACTATACGGTCTGGTTTTCTTGGTGATCTGCTTGAGCTTTCGCTTGAGTGATTCCCAACTGTTCTTTTTCACTACCAACTGGTATTTTCCTTTGACTCCTTTCTTGTATGTCGGGACGAATGCATGTCCCAGCAGTTCGAAGTTGGACGGTCTCCGGATGCCACTTTTCTCCCTGTTGATGGGCAACCTGAGCTTGTTTCTCAAAAAGAAGTAAATCTCGTTGCCCACTTTTCTGGCTTCCTTCTTTGACTTGGCATAGATGCTGAAATCATCCGCATAACGCACATATTTCAGGTTTCTCCTGTCCAGTTCCTTGTCCAGCACATCCAGAAGGATGTTGGAAAGAAGCGGACTTATCGGGGAGCCCTGTGGCACGCCTTTTCGACGCCTGTGCAGTTTTCCGTTGATTTGGATGGGTGCACGCAGCCATTTTCGGATAAGCCGCAGGGTGGTTGGGCATTTTACCCGCTGGTAAATGAACTGTAGTAGGATCGAGTGGTCAACCTCGTCAAAGAATCCCTTAAGATCGATGTCCACAATGTCCTGATAGCCATCGTTGATGTTTTTCAGGGCTTGTGAAACCGCCTTGTGGATATTCTTTTCAGGTCGGAAGCCATAGCTGTATTCCTCGAAACTAAGTTCATACTTAGTCATCAGCACTTGGCTTACCGCTTGTTGGAGCCATCTGTCCACCACTGTGGGAACCCCCAGTAATTTTTTCTTTCCGTTACTCTTGGGAATTTCAACCCCTTTGATAGGTTTTGGTACATAAGTATGGTTCAGAATGGATGTGGCAATACTATCCCTGTTACTTTCCAGATAGGAAAGTAGTTCGGTGACTTTCATACCGTCCACCCCTGCCGAACCCTTATTCCGCACTACCTGTCGGTAGGCTTTGTAGAGATTCTTACGGTTGAGTACTTTTTCAACCATAATTTAATCTGTTAACCCTGTCCGCTTAAAATAAGGCTACTCCATTGTGGTGCTCCTTATCGAATTTGGACGTAATCCAATGTTCAGTCCTTCACTGTTCCGTGAGACCATCAGGGGTATGGTTTTAGCAATCCCTGCTCGTTCCTTCAGCTACTATGACCTCGGCTGACTTCTCTTGGATGTTCCCGACATCCAGAGATCTCCCTTGGTAAGATGAATATCCTTGTGCCTAACCCTGCCACATCTACTATTTTGGTACTGTCCCTTTTCAGGGCTTTGGACTTTGGCATGATGTGCTACCTCATCCGACCTCATAGCCTCGGTATGTGGTTCCTGTTCGTCAGTTCAGTCACCGCAGTCTGGCTTACTTCAGTGCATGGATCACTCCGAACCACCTTGCCACTTGCTTTGCTTCGGGTAACGACTCCCGCGCATCAGGGACTTTCACCCGTTGGAACGGTCAACTTTTTGACCTATATTCACCATTCAAGGCACACACATAGTGTATAGTGCATGCGGGTTTCAGGGGTTTTCGAGAGTTTGTGGCTCGTAAAAAAGTCGGTGTATACTGATAAGAAATCGCCTTGTATTTCCGCACGACACCATACCATCAAACGTTAGCGGCAAGATACTTGAACGAACTTAGAAGATATTATCAGAACTTGAATTCTAAGTTTTAATAAACAAAATTATGAAAGCATTGAAATTCACTACGTTACTCCTGCTTTTGATAGGTTTTTTAGGTTGCAAAACCCAAAATCCCACCTTACAAGAAAAATCCCAGACCGAAACCTTGGCGGTCGACCGGCCGAAATCGGTCAACGTTCGCGGTGAAACTATACATTATATCGAAAAAGGCAATGGAGAACCCATCATCTTGATTCATGGGGCAATCGGCGATTACAATGCTTGGGCCTTACAAATGGATACCTTGGCACTAAACCATAGGGCAATTGCTATAAGTCGTCGCTATGCTTGGCCAAACCAACAACCAGGCCCTGATGTTTCATTTGATTGTACAGTGGCACTTCATGCAAAAGATATTGTTGGTTTTATGGAAGAAATGAAAATTTCCTCTGCACATTTAATTGGTCATTCCTACGGGGCCATGATTGCGTTGCGAACGACTATTGACCACCCCTCTAAGGTAAAATCCCTTGTTCTTGGAGAACCTGGAGTGGAAACCATGCTCTCAGGTACAGTTAAAGGGGATTCTCTTATAAATGATTTTCGTACTAACTTCGATGTTGCAGTCAGTCTTTATAAAAGAGGAAAACATGAAGAGGCCGTGCGTCAATTTCTAATAACCGTATTAGGGTCGGATGAAGTCTACGATGTCGTACCACAAGCTGTTCGGGACGGTTGGTTACAAAATTTGGTAGAAGGAATATGCATTGCGGAAACCCAAGATTTAGCTTCCATTTCACATGAGGAACTTAGTCAAATAAAAGCACCAGTCCTACTCATAAAAGGGCAAAATTCCCCTGCTTATTTGGCGACGGCGAGCGATTCGTTGAATCTAGTCCTACCGAACAGTGAGCTGAGATTGTTGCCAAATGCTTCGCACGGCTTACAGGGAGAAAACCCATCTGAATTCAATAAGCTCGTCGTAAAATTTCTAAACGATAATTAAATTAAATATGGCTATTAGATCGAAACTAAATTAAGCCTGCCGCTAATCGAGTAGACGGCCGTGAGCCATAGGCCCACGGTGCGCCTCTCACACCACCGTACGTACGGTTCTCATCTCCCCCGCATCCCTGCTTCTCACTAAAACCTTCCGCCGGAAGGTTTCTTTACGCTCGGCCCCCAATTCACTGGATTGTAGGTTGTGATTTGAGGTAATAGGAATGCATGGATTCATATCCCTTTCTTCTCAGGCGTGACAAAGTGATAGTGGTTATCAGAATCGGACTTTGTTCATGAAGGATTGTTTTTAATTGGTATTCACGAATGCTTCGCATTTGAGCTACTGCCCATCCCCCTTTTCTGGTTCCCTCCCTTCAACCTGGCCCTTCGCTAAAATGATCCAAAGGGACCATTTCTTTACGCTCAGTCCTATGCGTAGGCATGATCTTGGTCTATCCCCAGTCTGATCAGGTTTTTACGTTTTCGCTCAGGCTTCTTCCAATCATGCCAAATGCAGTAGCGAAGTCGGTTCCTCAGCCACTCGTCGATCTGTTTAAGTTTGGCCTGAATACTTGCCAAGCGGTAGTTGTTCACCCATCCCATCCAGACTTCTCTGAGTTTGTGAAGCCGTTCTTCAACACTGTGGGAACCCCCAGCAATCTTGTCTTTCCGTTACTCTTGGAGATTTCTACCCCTTTGATAGGTTTTGGTACATAAGTATGGTTCAGAATGGATGTGGCAATACTATCCCTGTTACTTTCCAGATAGGAAAGTAGTTCGGTGACTTTCATACCGTCCACCCCTGCCGAACCCTTATTCCGCACTACCTGTCGGTAGGCTTTGTAGAGGTTCTTACGGTTGAGTACTTTTTCTACCATAATTTAATCTGTTAACCCTGTCCGCTTAAAATAAGGCTACTCCATTGTGGTGCTCCTTATCGAATTTGGACGTAATCCAATGTTCAGTCCTTCACTGTTCCGTGAGACCATCAGGGGTATGGTTTTAGCAATCCCTGCTCGTTCCTTCAGCTACTATGACCTCGGCTGACTTCTCTTGGATGTTCCCGACATCCAGAGATCTCCCTTGGTAAGATGAATATCCTTGTGCCTAACCCTGCCACATCTACTATTTTGGTACTGTCCCTTTTCAGGGCTTTGGACTTTGGCATGATGTGCTACCTCATCCGACCTCATAGCCTCGGTATGTGGTTCCTGTTCGTCAGTTCAGTCACCGCAGTCTGGCTTACTTCAGTGCATGGATCACTCCGAACCACCTTGCCACTTGCTTTGCTTCGGGTAACGACTCCTGCGCATCAGGGACTTTCACCCGTTGGAACGGTCAACTTTTTGACCTATATTCACCATTCAAGGCACACACACCGTATAACAACAATTGCGGCTTTGTGTCCTGCGGACACAACCGCGCAAGCATAAAAGTCGGTAATTTTAGATATCTTAGTTTCTAAACAATCCGCAACTGATTGTTATACAAGACCGTTGTGCCCAATTTAAAATATGACCACTGAAAGAATACAACAATTAATTAATAAAGGAACTCAGGTTTTATCAACTCATAGAGCAAATCCTCCAAACGTAATTGGGTTGCCGACTTTGGACTCCAAGGCATTTAGAGCTTGGCAAAGTCAGGTTATGAATTACCTTCAATCGAACCTTCCATCTGATAATACATACTTGATTTCATTTAAGGAGCAGGTAAAAAAAGGATATAGAGGTTCTGTTGAAGCTGGGATGGGAATCTTAGAATCTTTAAAAGAAGATGTGGAATTAGGCTCCTTTGAGGTGGTTGCAATTGAAAATCAACCCGACCCCATAAGACCACTGCTGAGTATTTTTGAGAAGTTTCATCTTGTTGTACGCCAGATGCGGAATAGGTATGATGGCCGAAATACCCTTGATGTCAAAGACGAATATGATGTGCAGGATTTATTACACTCATTACTTCATTTACATTTTGACGACATTAGACCTGAAGAATGGACACCAAGTTACGCGGGAAAGTCATCAAGGATGGATTTTTTATTGAAGGACTTTAACCTTGTGATTGAGGTCAAGAAAACAAGAACTGGCATAGGTGCAAAAGAAGTCGGAACTCAACTAATAGAGGATATTGAAAGATACAGGTCCCACCCTGGCACGGAAACATTGATATGCTTTGTATATGACCCAGAGGGAATTATTGGAAATCCAAGAGGTCTTGAAAATGACCTGAATAGAGAAACGGCTGAATTTAACGTAAAAGTTTTAATAAGACCTTAAAAAATATAAACTGGGCATAACAGCGTGTATGTGGCAATAGCGGGTGAAGTAGTAAACTGGAGGTTTGTGCTTTTAAAAAAACTTTGTGCTAAACAGACAGGAAAGTGCTTTGAAAACCAGCACTACGCATATTCGTGCCGTTAAAACCCACCCCATGAAAAAGAAACTCCTCCTTTCCGCAATTTCTATTCTATTGCTTTTTCTTTTTAGCCCATTTGGGTTCTATCAGACTAAGTTTAAGCAGGAAACAATAGTTACCCTTCCATTAACCCAGTTGGTCATGGAAGGAACTATTGAAGAGTTAGATTCGGTAGATGCTAAACTCCTTTTTGAAAGCATGGGGGACTACGTAACATTAGAAAGTTTGGATGAAATTCCTATTGTAACCAATTTCTCAAAACAAGACACTTTAAATAAGAATGTGATTCCCATATTAACAGAAGAGACTAACAAGTCCTCCAAAATCTGGGCTTTTATGTATCAGAAAAGTAAGGTCTCCAATCAATATGAAATCGATCTGCCACTGACCCACATTCTTTATAAAGGAAAACTGATTTTGTTCAAAGGTTCGGGAAACATCTCCATTAATGGAGATTTTGAAGTTTTGGGTTTATGCTCTTTGGGTACATACAACCAACTTCTTGAGAACAGCCTAGAAAAAGCCTTCCGAAAAGCCTTGCAACAGGAACTTAAGAGAAAAATACTTACTGTTCTTAATTAAAAGGTGATCCTTCAAATTACCATAGTATATTGGTGTGAGTATCCTAGATTACCATTTAAGAGAAAATGATGGAACGATTAAATAACATACACCCCGGTGAAATTCTAAAAGAGGAATTCTTAATACCTCTTGGTATTTCTGCTTACCGTTTGGCAAAAGAAACTTTCCTGCCACAAACCAGGATCAGTGAAATCATTAAAGGTAACCGACGGATCACTGCTGACACTGCCCTGCGTTTTGCTAAATTTTTTGGCACAAGTCCCAAGTTTTGGCTTGGTTTACAAGACGATTATGATCTTGAATAATACTTCCCATAAAGTTCACACATTACCTAAAATCAAGGCTTCTACTTAATTTTTAAGGCTTGACACTTTTTCCTTGATGAAAAAGTGCCCAACCCCGAAAGCTTTCGGGGCAAGGCCTGTGAAGCATCTTTCAAATTGGGCAGTTTTCACTTTCGATTACAATTTCGTTTTACCCAATTTGATTTTTGGCCAATTGCTCCGGGCTAAAAATGAATGGATCTCGCTCGTCCACTTCGCGAGCTAATTCATTTTGGATATTCCGGATGATATTGACCCCTGTTCCGGGCATATTGACCCCTCTTTAGGAGAGGTTTGGTTTAATAATCAGATGGCCTGACAATTTTACATTTTTTTTCTGAGACTTTCCCCTTTCAGCTCGATTCTGTAGGAGACGTGTACCAACCGGTCAAGAATGGCATCTGCGATGGTCGGCTCACCTATGACATCGTACCAGCTTGAGACAGGGAGCTGACTTGCAATAATAGTGGATTTTTTACCGTGCCTGTCTTCGATAAGCTCCATAAGATCGATCTGTTGCTGTTTATCCAGGTTTGTCAGGCCGAAGTCATCGAGGATGAGCAGGTCCGTTTTTGCCAGTTTATCAAAGAACCTGATGGCAGTGCCGTCCAGTCTGACCATCTTGATTTTGATCATGAGCTTTTGGGTGTTGAAGTAAGCGACCTTTTTCCCATGCACACAGGCCTGGTGGCCAAGGGCCGAGGCCAGGTAACTTTTTCCACAGCCGGTAGCCCCCGTGACAAGTACAGCATCCCTATTGGTTATATATTCCCCGGTTGCCAGGGTTGCCAGGAGCATATCATCCAGGCCCCTGGTTTTGTCCAGGGAGAGTTCTTCCAGTGAAGCTTTGTAACGGAACCCTGCGTTGGATTCCAGTCTTTTAAACCTCCTGTTGTCTCTTTCCTGTTCTTCTGCCTGTAACATAAGCTCAAGTCCTTCGGCAAGGGAGAGGCTTTGGTTTTTACGGGTCTCCTGTAGCGTTGTCCATGTTTGGTGCATGCCGTGGAGCCTGAGTTTGATAAGTTGTGTTTCGATCGGATTGGGCATAGTTGTTTAAAGTTTAAGTTATTGATATTGGTCATAATATGTTTTTCCCCTGACATTCCCGTGTTCAGGAAGTTCCCTGGCAGACGGCTCCGCTGTAGCTTCTGTCATATTGTTTTCCAGCATGTTCTTGATAAAGGTATAGGAGTATACTTTGTACTCCATGGCTGTATTGCAGGCTTTCTCCAGTCGCTCCTTATCCACCTTCCTGCCCAGGGCGAGCAGCCCGTCACAGGTCCTGTAAAGCTGTTCGGGGATCTTGCCCTGTTTAAACAGCAGGGAGATGTACCTGGACAAGACCTTTGAGTGTTGGGCGGCTTTGCTGCGGTAATATTCAGGACTTCTGTCCCTATAATGCTGGTGCTGGGAACACAGGTGTTCTTTGAGCGTGGAATAACTCCCTTGATTGAAGCCTCTGCTGTGTATGGCCACCCGTTCCCCTTTATGGAACACATAGAGCATACTCCGTGTATAGATCACCTTTACCCTTTGGCCTATCAGTGTATAGGGGACACTGAAATAGTGGTTGTCCCGGGCCAGATAGATGTGGTTGTTTTTGGCAACGGTCAGCCGGGCATAGTGTCTCAGCTCGAAGCGTTCCCCGGGGAGTTTCCCCAACAGGCCCTTCTCATCGGCGAGAAACTTCTCTTCCCTGCAGTAGGGCTTTTGCTGCATCCGGGTCTGGTTATGGGCTTTTACCTTTTGGCCAATGGCCCTGTTTAAACTGTGTATATCGAAGAACTGCATATTCCTGAGCCTGGCATATACCCGGGAGTAAAGGACCTTTACCTGGTTCTCTACCAATGCCTTGTCCTGCGGCTTCCTCGCCCTGGCAGGCACTACAGCCGTGCCGTAGTGGTTGGCAAAATCCTCAAGGGCCTGGTTGATACTTGGCTCATACTTGTCGGCTTTGTTCACTGCGGCTTTCAGGTTATCGGGGACCAACAGCTGTGGCACACCCCCCAACTGCTCCATACAACGGCTTAGGGCATATAGGAAGTCCGGGATGGTCTGGGAGGCCACGGCCATGGCAAAGGCATAATCCGAATAGGGAAGGCAGGCCACAAACAGCTGGCACCGGACCTCTTCTCCGGTTTCCCTGTCTATGTAGGCGATGGGCTTGCCTGCAAAGTCTATATACAGCTTCTCTGCAGGCTTATGCTCAAGTACCATGGATGGCTTTGCCCGGGCAAGATCCTGTTGGTTGAGGTGGTGGCAAAACTGGCTACGGCCGTATCCATCGGGATAGGACTGCCTGTACTCTTCCCATAAAAGAGTTTTGGTCACCCCTTTGCGCTGGAGCTCTTTTTGATAATAAGCAAGGTTGGAGATAAAGTGTTCGTACCG